>CAZIHC010000363.1:0-2335 GCA_964538605.1 uncultured Herbinix sp.
CCGTTGAAATTGCCAAGGTACTTGATATACCCGTAATAAATGTGCATATGAATCAAGGTGTTTATTTTACTTTGCCATCCCAAAGAGTTTATTTATATAAAAAATATCTGGACGAATATCTCGGTAATATAGCGAAGTTCAAACTGATTTCATATGAACTGCTAAAGGAAGCGGATATAAGCTTGTGTATCGAAAATACCAGAATCTATGATATGGATTATATTACAATGGCGACAGATATATTGTTGCAGGATAACAACATTTTTCTTACGTGGGATATAGGCCATGATCGAAAAAGTGGCAATAAAGATACAAAGTATATAATGGATAAAATAGGTAAATTAAAGCATATGCATTTTCATGACGCAAATGATACCAAAGACCACCTGACATTATTTAAGGGTGATATTGATATATATGAAAAAATAAATATAGCTAAAAAACATAGGTGTTATTGTGTTATTGAAACCAAGACAGCCGAAGCATTAAAAGAATCGGTAGATAAACTGATTGAGTATGATCTGTTTTAATGTGCCTAATTATATGAATCAAGAAAATAATAATTTACAAAGTATGTCAATAACAGTATAAGGAGTAATATTATGAATCATAAGGGAACCGTTAATTTAGAAAGCGAGCGGCTATTACTTCGCAGGTGGATGTGGAGTTTAACAGAATAGAAGCTTACCACGCCATAGCAAATCCTGCTTCAGGAAAAGTCATGCAAAAAGCAGGGATGAAATACGAAGGCACAATGAGAAAAAAATACAGAAGTCATGTGGGTTTTGAGGACAGCAATTTATATGCAATTTTAAGAGAAGATATAATTTAAGGAGGGGGAACAGGGAGATACATGTGTAACATTAAAATTAAGAATGCCGGCGAAAATGATGCATATACTTTAGCCTATATACATGTAAACTCATGGAAGGCTGCCTATAAGTATATTTTACGGGATGAAATACTTGATAATTTAAACATAGAGAAAAGAAAGCTCTATTTTGATAAAGTTTTAAAGGATAAATCGGAAACCAATGTTCTTGCTTATAAAGACAATGTGGCAGCAGGTTTTATGACTTTCGGAAAGTGCAGGGATAACGATAAAGACAGTTCATATGGGGAAATATGGGGAAGTTATCTTTTACCGGAATTTTGGCGTCAGGGTATCGGCAGCGAGCTTATAAACTGGGGAGTAAATACTCTTTATGAGCAGGGACATAAAAAGGTTTGCCTTTGGGTACTGGAAGAAAATTTGCGGGCACGAAATTTTTATGAGAAACAGGGATTTATATATGACGGAACAGCAAAAGAAATTATAATAGGAAAGCCGGTGACAGAACTAAGATATATTAAAATAAAGGGATAGATAGTTTATTGAAAGGTACATATAGTTAATTATAAGAGGTGAAATATGTATCTGTATCATTATTTTGATAAATCAATAGGCCCATTTAGAAGTATATCCGATTTGTCTGTAGAAGAAGCCAAAAAGGTATTGGAAAAGATTAAGAAGGATAAGCCAAATTCCCAATGTGCATTACGGCATGATAAATATGTGGAAGACAGACTTTATTATGAGAGCATATTAAGAGATCTGTTTATAAAAAAGGGCGGAAGGGTTGAAAGGAAAAACCCTTACTATATGGTTATCGAACATAGCCCCTGGCTTAGTACATGGTTTGAGAACTGTGATTTTATAAAAATTCCGATAGAAGAATTTGATTTAGATACTATATCATTTACATATGGGGACTCGCACCCGACATTCAGTCCCAAGGTAAACGACGGTAAGGAATACAGAAAGAAATTATATAATTATTATGAAATTTTAGAGATTATAAAAAAGTACGGACTTCCTCAGGATTGGAATAATGACGGCAGATTTGGACCTGAAAGATATGTTGAAGCCCATATTTGGAGTGACAAAGTAATATCCCGTTACAGGAAAAAATATTTACAGAAAGAGTTATAAAATATATATTGCTATCATTAATTCCTTAATCAAATAATTTAAAACCTATAAAAAGTGAATTGAACTATTCGATATTTTAATTTTCATAACTTTATTATATTATAAACAGTGATTTAAAGGTGGTCTGTGATGAAATTATTTTTGACAAGCAGTATTGGTGGAAGCTATATAGAAAATGGTGTAAGAAACAGCCTGAACTGGACGGTGAGGCTGTTGATCCGAATTATCAAAGATACATAAAAGGATTAGATCTTACCGATATCTCTATTCTGCCACATTATGAATACCTGATAAATATGACTTTGGACGGATTGCGGATTGTCGAGGACATATCAGTTCCCGACAGCAATATAAGACCTTTTT
>CAZIHC010000364.1:0-2292 GCA_964538605.1 uncultured Herbinix sp.
TAATCTGCTTTGCACCTTCAATAAGCTTTTCAATTAATTCCGGACTAACCGGAAATGAACCATGTGACGGATATATTGTATCAAACTCATCGGTATACATAGACAATTTCTTCAGGCTTTCAACATACATAGGCAAATTTCTGCGTTCCCTAAACATAAAAATGTTTCCATCCTGAACGGTATCTCCTGAAATAAGCACCCTGTTGTTTATATCCAATATAGCTATACTTCCGGGTGTATGGCCAGGTATAAAAATGATTTTTAACGGTCGGTGTCCAAGATCTATGATGTCATTATCTTTTACAGGCATAATAGATCCTAACCCACCATGGGCTCTATAATTATCTTCTTCGTCAGGATGCATATAAAACCAATCGAAACTTCCGTTCCCTGATATATGATCCGGATCTGCATGCGTATTCAGAAGCATTATAGATAGTTTTGTGATACTTTCCGCAATTTGCTTTGCATTCGGTGTATTCATACCGCTGTCAATAAGCAGTGCTTTTTCGGTTCCGGTTAGTAAGAAAAATCGTACTCCGTTGTCTTCAATCCGCCAGGTAGTATCGTTTATTTGAATAATATCAGCCATAAGTAACCCTCCAACTGTACTGTTTTTAAATGCAAGGAATTGCCTGCTACTTCCACACCCTTTTGAGTCTGAAAACTTCCTGCGCATAACCCCAGACTGAAACAGGCGACATTATCATTTGATAGCATAACATAAACAATAAAAATCCGGCAACATTTTTTCTTATTTTCAGGTTAAGCTTTCTGAATACATACTTTTGATATGTATATAAAACAGAATAACTAATTAATGTAAGCGGAAGTACCATTAGTGTAGCTGGTCCGACAATCCAGAATAAACCAAAACATGCAAGAATAAGCCCAGGCAACCAAAAGAAAGTATAAGACAAATCCAGGTATGGCATCAGTAAGTTAATACCCGTCAGGTATTTAGTATATGTTCTTGGTTGCTGCCATGGCTTGGTTGTTTTAAGCGCTTCGATCATTCCTCTTGCCCAACGGGACCGCTGCCTTGCAAAGATACGAAATGTATTTGGAACATAGGTAAAAGCAACAGCCAAAGGCTCAAAATATGTCCTCCAGTTATTCTTAAGAAGATTCCATGTTAGCACAATATCTTCCCCTATAGCATCCGGCCACCCCCCAATTACACGAACACAATCAGTTTTGTAAACACTAAAAGCTCCTTGAGCTACCAAAGTTCCCTGATATAATCCCTGTAATCTTTTGATGGATGCAATACTAAGAAAATAATCCCATTCTTGTATCTTGGTTATAATATTTTCCCGGCTGTTACGGACCAGCACCGAACCTGCCACAGCACATACATCCTCAGGTGCACTTTCTATCCTTGCAATCAAAAATCTTACGGCAGACGGATGCAGCAGAGTGTCCGCATCCAATGTAATTACAAGATCTGTATTGACATATTTTAATGCAGTATTTAATGCATTAAATTTTCCCGGTTTCTTTTCGCTAATAACTGTAATATCCAAATTAAGATTTTTCCCGGATGATAATGCTACAGATGACGTCTCATCACTTGAACCGTTATCAATGACAAAAACTTTTATATGACCGTTATAATCCTGTTTTGCGATATAGGTCAAAGTATTTCCGATATTCTCTGCTTCGTTTCTTGCTGCGATAAGAATTGTTATATCATTTGAAGGATTTTCATCTTTAAATGATGGCTGCCTGTCAAAAATAAGACTTACCACCAAAAAAGCATTCATATAACCAGGTATATAAGCAATTCCTGTGATAATAAGCAATGCCAGAGGTAGAGTTACAATTTCCGATAAATCTTTCACCCATGGGATGGATAAAATAACTGAAATAGCTGTCCACAATATAGCAAACAAGTGGCTAAGCATAAACTTTATCTTAACCGGTATATAATGTGTTTTTTTTGCTTGTATATTTAATAAACCTTCATCTTCAGTTGGAATTTTTTCTTCATAATCCAACTTCTTAAAATCCGCCTTTCTACTCTATGTAAAAATCTGTTTATTTTATAAGCGTTTTTACTTCGAGGCATTTTTACTTTTTATGCTATAATTCAACATTATTCGTCATTATTTTCTCAAAAGTATAACACTCTGAAAATTATATTTCAATTGTAATACTTGCCAAACCTTTAATAGACTGGAAAAATGTTAAATGTTTGTAAGTCTGTTTGTCATAAAAGCATTTCTATATAAATAAAGGTTCTATAATAAATGTTGGGGTTTGTGAAACAGTTAGTTCACAACCCCATCT
>CAZIHC010000365.1:0-2286 GCA_964538605.1 uncultured Herbinix sp.
TACTTTTTGCGGGGGATGTAATTAATCATATCGGAATAATACTTTCCGGAAGAGCCCAGATTATGAAAGAGAGCCTGGCGGGAAACAAGCACATTATCGCAGTTTTGGAACCGTCAGATATGTTTGCGGAAGGTATTGTATGTACGGCATCCAGGATGTCGCCGGTTACGGTTCAGGCCATGGAACCGGTTAGAGTCCTTCTTATTCCCTATGAAAGAATCATTAAAAGTTGCGGTCAGACGTGTGAATACCATTTTACCCTGATTCAGAATATGATGGTAATTCTGGGGGAAAAGAATGTAACGCTGAACTGGAAGCTGGAACTTCTTACCCTGAAGGGAATGCGTGAAAAGCTGGCAAGCTATTTGCTTAAGACATCAATGGAATACGGGAGCAATACCTTTCAGATACCTTTAAACCGGACGGAACTGGCCGATTTTTTAAATGTGTCCCGTACGTCCATGTGCAGGGAACTGTCCAGAATGAAAGATGAGGGCCTGATTGATCTGTACGGACGAAGTTTTAAAATATTGGACAAGAAAAGATTGGCTCAGTGTCTGGAATAAACGTTTGTAATGTTTCTTAATGTAATAATAAATATTTTCATATATGGTTTTGCAAAACTATTCGGTTTTTGCCTGACGCTTGCATAAGAAATTGGGTTAATTAATAAAATTATGAAAACATGGATCGGTTATATATACCGAAATGAGATTAAAAGAGATTATAGTATATTTAAGAATTATTTTAATTGGAAAAAGATAAATAACTATAAAGAAAAATTATATATAAAGATAAATGATTTAAAATGAGCCGTAATAATCCCGGTATGTTAAAAACCGGATTATCACGGCTCATTTTAGGGTTTATATGACATACGAATTAGCTTTAATTAGAACGTTTTCTTTATATCTAACAATTGCTTATACTTAGAATTAGAATATATATGAATTAAATATATATGAATTTGAGTATATTATTCCGAATAAGCGTTGGTGCGTGTATCTTATTTTCTTTAATTAATAAGCGTACGGATGAGCCTGAATACCTGATAAGACGACGCAATAAGGTTCTTTCTTGCGGTTTTTTCTTCCATGGCTTCTTCCAATGTTATGGGAAGCTGAAGTATGGAAAATAAAGCGTCTATGCCTTCTTCGTTGCATTTATAAGCGTCTTCGGTTACGCCGCCGCCGAAAGCAATTACCTTTTTGCCGTATTTTTTAGCCAGCCTGGCTACTCCAATGGGGGCTTTACCCATAGCGGTCTGGAAATCCAGTTTGCCTTCACCGGTAATTACAATATCGGCATCCTTTATATCTTCTTCCAGCCTGATTTCGTCAAGAATAATATTAATACCGGATTCCAGACTGGCATTAAGGAAAGTTAAGAATGCATAACCGAGGCCTCCTGCGGCTCCCGTACCAGGATAAGTAGCAGTATCCTTTCCCGTAACCTTCTTTACCGCATCGGAATAATTTCTTAAACCTTTATCAAGGATATCCACTGTTTCGGGCGTGGCTCCTTTTTGAGGGGCAAATACGTATGCGGCTCCCATCGGTCCGTAGAGGGGATTGTTAACGTCACAAGCTATCCTGAAGGTGCATTCTGAAAGCTCTTTTAAAGCGTTTTTAGTACTTAAATCTGTTATTTTTATTAAATCATTTCCTATGGGTTTTACTGCATTTCCTTTCTCGTCAAAAAATTCAATTCCCAAAGCGGTCAACATACCGATACCGCCGTCATTGGTTGCGCTTCCTCCGATACCGACAATAAAATTACGGCAGCCCCGTAAGATGGCATCCTTAATCATTTCACCAACACCGTAAGTGGTTGTATATAAAGGATTAAGCCTGTGTTTAGGAACCAGCTTTATGCCTGCTGCCTCGGCTATTTCAACGACGGCAGTCTTTTTATCATCCAAAATACCGTAAGAAGCGGTGATTTTTTCTCCCAGCGGACCTGTAACTTCTGTTTGTATTTTTGTCCCTCCCATTCCGAAAAGCAGGGCATCAACCGTTCCCTCCCCGCCGTCTGCCAGGGGTTTTACTATAACTTCTGCTTCACAGGCCTTTAAGATACCTTCTTTAATTGCCATGCCGGCCTCTATAGATGAAAGGCTTCCTTTAAGCGAATCTATTGCAACTACTACTTTCAAACCTAATTTCCCCTTTTTATTTTTATCCTAACATATTTTTTGGATTTGTTAAGATAGATAAAATATCAAACCATGTATTATAATACAACCGGAATTTTTTCCGCAATACTTACTTCATCGGGGCTTACTGT
>CAZIHC010000366.1:0-2280 GCA_964538605.1 uncultured Herbinix sp.
TATAAGAGTCTAAGCCTGTCAGGATTGTCCGATACCAGCAGTTTGGATAGTTCCGTTCTTATCCGTTCGGCACTGATGTTTCTAAGTAAAACAGCTTTCTCCTTAATTGCTTCTTTTGTATTTTTTTCTATCTGAAAACCCAATTGTGCACTAAACCGCACTGCCCGCAATATCCTTAAGGCATCTTCTTCAAATCTTTCAGAAGCATTACCTACACACCGGATTACTGCGTTTCTTAAATCCTCCATACCTCCGAACAAATCCACAATTCCGACATTGGGATTATAGGCCATGGCATTAATCGTAAAATCCCTTCTCTTTAAATCTTCTTCAAGTTTTGAAGTGAAGGATACTTCCTTCGGATGACGGTAATCTTCGTATTTTCCGTCAATACGGTAGGTGGTAACCTCATAATGGTCTTTATCCAGAAGAACCGTAACCGTACCGTGCATTATGCCGGTGTCAACGGTTCTTCTGAACAGTTTTTTTATCTCCTGAGGCTTGGCTGACGTAGTTATATCCCAATCTTCGGGATCTTTTCCCAGTATCATGTCGCGAACGCATCCCCCAACGGCATAGGCTTCATATCCATGTTCGTTTAAGATATTTATAATATAATGGACATTTTCGGGAATACGAAATTCCATGGTTACCTCCCTATAGGTGCTTAGCGTAATATCCGTATCAAAACAAAAGGAACTGTGATTTTTCCAGAAAGCCTTAGTAAGCCTTGCCCCAATAAGCCATAACTTTGGCGGGCTTTCCACAGCATACACAATGGTCGTCTATATGTTCCTGCTCAAAAGGCATACAGCGGGAAGTAGCACCGGTTTTCTCCTTAATGGTATTTTCACAGGCTTCATCCATACACCACATAGCCTTTATAAATCCGGGTTTCTCGTTGATAATCTGTTCAAACTCTTCCATATTCCTTGCAACATAAGTATGAGCATCCCTGTGAGCCCTTGCCCTTTCAAGCATGTCGGCCTGCATCTTTTCAAGCACTTCGGCAGCCTTGCTTTCTATTTCATCCAAGGATACAAATATTTTTTCTCTGGTGTCCCTTCTTACGATAACTGCCTGATTTGCCTGAATATCTTTCGGTCCTATTTCTATTCTTATAGGTATTCCGCGCATTTCCTGCTCACTGAATTTCCAGCCGGGGCTCTTGTCGGAATCATCCACTTTGACTTTAAAGTCCTTACCTAGTCTGTCTTTAAGTTCATAAGCTTTATCAAGGACACCCTCTTTTTTCTGGTTAATAGGTATAATCATAATCTGGACAGGAGCAATTTTCGGAGGAAGCACCAGGCCGCTGTTGTCACCGTGAACCATTATAATGGCACCTATAATTCTGGTTGACATACCCCAGGATGTCTGATGTACATACTGCAATTGGTTGTTTTTATCCGTATATTGAATATCAAAGGCTCTTGCAAAGCCGTCTCCAAAGTTATGGCTGGTACCCGACTGCAATGCCTTGCCGTCATGCATCAGGGCTTCAATAGTATAGGTTTCCTTTGCTCCCGCAAACTTCTCTTTTTCGGATTTTTTGCCCTTTATCATAGGAATAGCCAGTACGTTCTCACAAAAATCCGCATAAACATTCAGCATCTGAATGGTTCTTTCCTGGGCTTCTTCTGCAGTTGCATGGGCGGTATGTCCCTCCTGCCATAAAAACTCCATGGAACGTAAGAAAGGTCTTGTGGTCTTTTCCCACCTTACTACAGAGCACCATTGGTTATATAATTTAGGCAGATCCCGGTATGATTGAATTATATTTGAGTAAAATTCGCAGAACAAAGTCTCAGATGTGGGCCGAACACATAATCTCTCCTGGAGAGGTTCAGCACCTCCGTGTGTAACCCAGGCAACTTCCGGTGCAAAACCTTCCACATGATCTTTTTCCTTCTGAAGCAGGCTTTCTGGTATAAACATAGGCATATAGACATTTTCCACACCGGTCTTTTTAAATTCTGCATCCAGCTGTCTTTGAATGTTTTCCCATATGGCATATCCGTACGGACGAAGAATCATGCAGCCTCTTACACTGGAATACTCGACCAGTTCAGCCTTTTTTACTACGTCCGTATACCATTGGGCAAAATCCTCTTCCATTGAAGTTATCTCTTCAACCAGTTTCTTTTCCTCTGCCATAATTTTCTCTCCTTTTATTTATTTCATATGATATTATCTTCCATACATCAATGCTCATAATTTTATGTAATAAAAAAAGCCCTTCATCCCGCAAGGGACCGAAAGACTCGGCGGTACCACCCT
>CAZIHC010000367.1:0-2277 GCA_964538605.1 uncultured Herbinix sp.
GCCGCAGCCACAGTTAAACACATCGCTTTTTCCGCCCGATAACAGTTACTCTAATGCCATCAGATTTGCACTGGCTAGATCCATGACATGAATACAACTCTTATACATTTCCACCTGGTGTAGGATAATTTGTTCCAAATACTATAACCTTATTTTTTTGCCTGAAGCAGTTCTCACACAAGTCGCATTTTGTTTCTCGTACTCTCCTTCTGGACCTGCCCCGGCTACATTGAAATATAATTGAAATACATTAGAGCCACATAGTTAAAGCCTTCTACCATCGAGCAATCTTTCAAAATCTCCTCAACTATAGCCTTGCTCTTTCCGTAAGGATTATTCGACGAATGAGGTATCGTTTCTACTTCTGGTTTCCATAAACAGCTGCCGTAAAGGAAAATGAATTATTTATATGACATGCTTTCATTTCAGTTAATATTATTTTATAGATTCTGGAACAACTATTTTATCAGCAATATGCATAATTACATCTGGCTTATAATGTGAAATAACACTGCATAATTTTGGTAAATCTAGTATATCGTCTTCAACTATTTTGGGAATAGCACTAAATTTATATTGCCAGTGGAAAAATTATCAAAAACTATTACATTGACTCCTTGCTAGGGGGATTTACCAGATGGTTCCATACATATCAGACCACACCTGTAACTAAAACTCTTATAATTATAGCACCCCTTAATCTTTTGCTGCAGCAATATTATCGCTTGTCAAAACTTGTACTTCTTTTAGTAAAGTATTATCAAAATTTTCACATTCATCTTTGCCACGAGAACTATCACTCATAAACATTACTTTTATAGTTAAAAATAATATTCTTAAATCTAGGAGAAAAGAATAGTTTCTTATGTAAATTAAATCATATCTAAGTTTGTCATCAACACTAGTTCTATATTTACCCATTACTTGAGCAAGCCCTGTTATTCCGGGTTTTACAACATGTCTATATTTATAGTGAGGATTTTCATTTTTAAATTGATTTACAAAATAAGGCCTCTCTGGTCGTGGTCCTACTAAACTCATCTTACCAGTTAATACATTTAATAGCTGCGGCAGCTCATCTAACCTTGTAGCCCTTAAAAATTTACCTATAGGAGTAATTCTGGGGTCATTTTCTTTTGCTAAAACAGGACCTGTATATTTTTCTGCTCCATCTATCATAGTTCTAAATTTATATAGTTTAAACGTTTTACCATATAGTCCTACACGTTCCTGAGTATAAAAAATCGGACCAGGAGATGTCACTTTTATTAGCAGTGCAATAATAAGCATTAGGGGAGATACTACGATTAAGCCAAATACAGAAGCAAATATGTCGAAAAGTCGCTTTGTTATAACTTGTTCTCGTGTCAATGTAAGATCTATTAACTCAAAAACAGGTTTATCATCAATTTGTGTGTAAATAGATTTTGCAAGAAATATCTCATAAAGATCAGGAATCAAAAATATCTTCTTTTTTTTCTCAAGGGCTAATACGGAAACTTTACTTTTTAATTCTTGTGATAAACCTGGACAAAGGCATACTATATCAACCATTGATATAGCTTGGCGTATCGCTTCTATATCATCGCTTTCCAGTATGTACTTTGTCTCAAACCAACCTGATGAAGTATCTAAAAATTTTTGAGCTATATTAAAAGCTTCATCTTTAGAACCAATCATTATTACTTTTTGAATACCATGCAAGCGTTTAATAAATAGCAATGTAAGGTATTTCCAAAAGGTTATCAAACCAACGTGCAGAATAGCCCCTATAGCAAATACACTTCTAGGAAACGCAAAACCCCTAAATAAAAAAGTCAGGGCCATGGTAAATACCATTATCATACTTACAGACAGCACAGTTGAAAAAAATATATCTGTAAGGTTCTTTCTTTTTAAATCATATAAGCCATATATCCTAAAAAAAATCACAGTTAATACAGAAATCCATGGTATAAGTCTTACATAAGCTTGATAGTTTGTCATTGGTATATCTACAAATTTGAGTTTAAAAGCGAAAAAATAGCCTAAATTAACCAAAACTGCATCAATGATTATCATTACCGATAACTGAAATGCACCAAAATCTTTCTCGTTCACAGATTTTTCTCCCCTATAAACTTTTTGCCTTCTAAGCTTCCCATACTATTTTATTTTCATCATTCAGTTGTTTCACTTATTATTTCTTTCTATCCTCTCTTTTTCCTCTTTTTTCTTATCCTCTGTTTATGGCATAATAGAATTGCATAAAACGGCAGCAAAAAGTGCATAGCTTAG
>CAZIHC010000368.1:0-2263 GCA_964538605.1 uncultured Herbinix sp.
GGTATTGGTATCCTGATATTCGTCTACCATTATATAGCGGAAACGGTTCTGATAGTATGAGAGGGCTTCCTTATCATTCATAAAAAGTTCCACGGTTTTAAAAATCAAATCGTCAAAATCCAATGCATTGCTTGCCTTAAGACGTCTTTGATACTCCATGTATGCGGCGGCATATTTCCTTTGTGTATAATCATGGCCGGCTCTTTTTTCAAATTCTTCTGGCGAGATAAGTTCATCCTTTGCTCTTGAAATAGCGCCTAATATATTTTTCTCCGGTATCCTTTTGGTGTCTATATCAAGATATTTGCATACATCCCGCATCAATGTCTTCTGATCGTCCGTATCATAAATGGTGAAGTTCCGTTCATAACCGAGCCGGTCTATAAAACGCCTTAAAATACGGACACAGGTGGAATGGAAGGTACTGACCCAGATGTTTTCCGCACCTGTGCCGACAATCTTATCCACCCGTTCCCTCATCTCATTGGCCGCCTTATTGGTAAATGTAATGGCAAGGATATTCCAGGGATTTATGTTTCTGTGTTCAATCAGATATGCAATCCTGTAAGTCAAGACTCTGGTTTTTCCGGAGCCTGCTCCTGCCAGGATAAGAAGAGGGCCTTTGTCATGCAAAACAGCCTTCTTTTGCTCGGGGTTTAATGTATCGTATATACTCATAATTTTACCTGCCTGTTTCTAGTTTTTAAATAAATAGAACAGGTTAAGTATAGCATGGCCTCTTCTTAGTTGCAAGTCGGTGGCATAATCCTGTTCAAAATTGCAACAAGATACTATGTTATGTGTGTCGCAATTTAATAAAATTACCTGACAGTTTCCCGCAACTTTTTCGATTTCAAATTCCTGTACTTTTTAGCTTTGACATCTAGTATTGGATACTATATAATAAACTCGGGGTGATCGGATTGGATATTTCGAAAGAGGAGTATATCTCCGGCCTGATAGAAAACCTGAAAAATATGAAATATATAATGCCTGATGATATACCTAATATAGATTTATATATGGATCAGGTTACTACCTTTATAGATAAGCACCTGAAATCCTCAAAAAGGTATAGTGAAGATAAACTCCTTACTAAAACAATGATAAATAATTATACGAAGAACAAACTGCTTCCTCCGCCTATAAACAAGAAGTATACGAAGGAGCATATGTTCCTTCTTATATTTATTTATTATTTTAAGAATATACTCACCATAAACGACATTCAAAGCATATTTAATCCTCTGACTCAGCGATTTTACGGCGGGAAATCCGATATAGGGCTGGAAGAAATATATGAAGAGATTTTTAATCTTGAAAATGATTTAACTGATATCCTGACAAAGGATATGGTCCGCAAGATGGCAAAAGCCAAAGAATCCTTTGATTTTGTAAAAGATGATGACGACCGTGATTTCCTGACATTGTTTGCATTTATTTGCATTCTTTGCTTTGATGTTTATATGCGAAAACATGTTATAGAACAGCTTATAGATACTTATCTGAAACCTGAAGCAAAAGCCGAGGGAAAAGAAAGCGGCAGCAAAACCAAAGGAAAAAGTAACGGTAACAACGGCAAAAAAGCATAAAATCAGTAAGCATAAAATCAGTTGATTCAACTGTTAAGCAAAACTGTATTAATGATATTTTGATATAATGTTTAGAACATAAAAACACCTGCTGTGATTTCTGCATCATTAGTAACAGAGTTTATCGTATGACCGCACAAATCACAGCAGGTGTTTTATTATGGTTAATTATAGCTATACCTGTATGTTCTTTATATATTAACAGTCCTTAATGACTATTTATCCGTTTGCTTTTCGGTATTTTTATTCTTCATCCGTGCAAATACCATATCATAACCATCATTACCGTAGTTTAACGAACGGTTTACCCGGCTGATGGTTGCGGTAGAAGCACCGGTCTTTTCGGCTATCTCAAGATATGTTTTCTGATTTCTGAGCATTTTAGCAACTTCAAATCTTTGAGATAAAGAAAGAATTTCATTCACGGTACAGATATCTTCAAAAAAAGTATAGCATTCTTCAATATTCTTAAGGCAAAGGATCGCTTCGAACAGTTGATCAACCGCCGGTGTTCTTATATTTTTGCTCATCGTCTGGACTCCTTTCTTTCATCCGTTGTGTTTTTTCACACAGTATAATTTTATCATTCTGAAGTATTAAAGTAAAGATTTTTTTGCTTTCAAAGGAGCCATCTTATTTGTAATAATCCCGGTAATCATAATAACCGCATT
>CAZIHC010000369.1:0-2255 GCA_964538605.1 uncultured Herbinix sp.
TTCATATAAAGATCTGGAAAAATACAGGGAGTTAACATGGTATATTAAAGTTAAAAATAATGATAAGAGTTATAATGCATATAAGAATTTGCTGCAGTTGATATATTACCATGCATTTTTGCCTGAGGTCAGGGAAAATGAAACATTAATAACCGATTTTATAAACCGGACAAAAGAATGGAATCGCAAAGAAACAGAAGAGAGATTAAATACGAAAAATAATAAGAATCATAAAGCTTCTGACGAAAACAATGATATTACAGTTAATACATATCGCTATGAAAGCATCCCCGATTATCAGGGAGAATCACTTGACGACTATTTAAAAGTATTTCAGCGTAAGCAAATGGCCAGGGCAAAAGAAGTAAATGAAAAAGAAGAGGGAAACAATAACTACATACAATTTATTCGGGATGTTGTTGTATGGGCGTTTGGTGCATATTTGGAAAATAAGCTTAAAAATTATAAGAATGAATTACAGACCCCATCGCCAAAAGAAAACATTGACTTAAACGATACTTTGAAAGAACTGTTCCCTGAAGAAAAGGCAAAAAGTCCGTTTAATATAAAATGCAGATTTAGCATAAATACATTTATTGACAACGAGGATAAAAGTATAGATAATACAAGCGCAGAAGCCGTAAAAACAGATGGCAAAGAAGATGAGAAACATAAGAAGAACATAAAAAGGAAGGAGCTTTTATGTTTCTACCTGTTTTTGCGCCTGCTGGACGAAAATGAGATATGTAAATTGCAGCACCAGTTTATAAAATACCGTTGTTCTCTGAAGGAACGCAGATTTCCAGGTAACCGTACAGAGCTTGAAAATGAAACAGAACTGCTTGCGGAACTGGAAGAATTAGTGGAGCTTGTAAGGTTTACAATGCCGTCAATCCCTGAAATTTCGGCTAAGGCAAAATCAGGATATGATACAATGATAAAAAAATATTTCAAAGATTTTATTGAAGAAAAAGTTTTCAAAAATCCGGAAACTTCAAATTTATATTATCATTCTAATAGTAAGACACCTGTGACAAGAAAATATATGGCACTGATGATGAGATCGGCTCCTTTGCATTTGTATAAAGATGTCTTTAAAGGCTGCTATCTTATTACAGAAGAAGAATGCCTGAAATATAATGAATTAAGCAATAAAATAAAAGATTATCAGAACCGCTTAAATGAATTACATGAACAACTTGAACGTGTTAAACTTAAATCTGAAAAGCAAAATGGTAAAGATTCCTTATACCTGGATAAAAAGGATTTTTACAAGGTAAAAGAATATGTAGATAACTTAGAACAAGTTGCCCGCTACAAGCATTTACAGCATAAAATAAATTTTGAATCTCTTTATAGGATATTTAGGATTCATGTTGATATAGCAGCCCGTATGGTAGGGTATACACAAGACTGGGAGCGGGATATGCACTTCTTGTTTAAGGCTTTGGTGTATAACGGCGTATTGGAGGAGAGAAAATTTGAAGCTATATTTAATAATATTAGTGATGATGAAGGATTAGTTAAAAAGCTGCAAATAAATCTTGACATAAATGAAAAAAAATTTATAAGTATGCTTTGTGGGTATAAAGACTCGAATGAATTTAATAAAATAATATGGAAAAGAAACCCTATTGCGCATTTAAATCATTTTACCCAAACGGAGCAAAAACCAAAAAGATCATTGGAAAGTTTGATTAACTCTTTAAGAATTTTACTGGCTTATGACCGTAAAAGGCAGAATGCCGTTACTAAAACTATCAATGATTTGCTTTTATATGATTATCATATTAGAATAAAGTGGGAGGGTAGAGTAGACGAAGGTCAAATATATTTTAATATTAAAGAAAAAGAAGACATAGAAAACGAACCGATTATACACCTTAAGCATTTACATAAAAAAGATTGCTACATTTATAAAAATTCATACATGTTTGATAAGCAAAAAGAGTGGATATGTAATGGTATTAAAGAGGAAGTGTATGATAAAAGTATTTTAAATTGTATATTTAAATTATTTAAATTTGATTATAGTGACTATAACAAATCAAGTGCGAATCCCAAGCACACATAAAACTCGAATCCCATTTTATGCGGGTTTGCGGGCTTACAATTTATCCCAATCAGGGGTTTCGCACTTTTGCCTGCTCAAACCCGCTTGTTATAAGGCTTTTTAAATGCCGCAGTAACAATCCCCGTATACAGGGGAACTGCAACATTCTGTTTTTTGCAATTTCATAATACTCTTTATTCGT
>CAZIHC010000370.1:0-2246 GCA_964538605.1 uncultured Herbinix sp.
CAGCATTTCATCATATGTAATCTCATCCAATTTGATAGCATTCTTTACAATTCTGGGATCTGCCGAATATACTCCGTCAACATCGGTATAAATCTCGCACATGTCGGCATGCAGAGCCGCCGCCAGAGCCACCGCAGTGGTATCCGAACCTCCTCTTCCCAGGGTGGTATAATCGTCAAATTTATTTACTCCCTGGAACCCCGTAACCAATACTACCCGTCTGTTTTGCAGTTCATTCCTGATCCTGTCGGTATCAATCCTCTTTAATCTTGCATTGCCGTATACTGATGTGGTATGCATTGCAACCTGAAAGGCATTCAGTGAAATTGCAGGCACACCCAGAACATCAAGGGCCATGGCCATTAAGGCAACGGATACCTGTTCTCCGGTAGTGAGCAGCATATCCAGTTCCCTTTTGGACGGGTTGGGATTAATGTCTTTTGCCATCTGAATCAAAATATCTGTTTGCTTTCCCATAGCGGACAATACTACCACAAGTTCATGGCCTTTTTTATAGTCTTCGGCAATTCTTCTTGCGACATTAAAAATCCTTTCTTTGTCTCCTACAGATGTTCCGCCAAATTTCTTAACTATTAACATAGATGCCTCCTAAAACAATGTTATAGTGCTTACACTTAATCATTGGTGAAATAACCTCCCTATGACGGTATGGCCTTCGCTGATTACTATTCCGCTTTTTGCGGCATCAATTTCGTTAAATAAGTAAATACTATTTTTGTCTTCACGGCTGTCATACAGCAAATAGGGTACCGGATCAGCGGTATGGGTCCGGCATCGGATCGGTGTGGGATGATCGGGCATAACAAGCAGTCTGTAATCCACACCTGCCTTTTCCAAACCGTCCATAACGGGTTTTATTACTCTTTGATCCAGATACTCTATCGCTTTTATTTTATTCATGACATTGCCCTGATGACCCATTTCATCGGGGGCTTCAACATGAATATAAACAAAATCATAATTTTCTTGTAGAAGCACATCCAGGGCTGCTTTAGCCTTTCCTTCATAATTTGTATGAAGTGTTCCGTTGGCCCCGGGTACTTCAATAACTTTCATACCGGCACCGACAGCTATTCCTTTAAGCAAATCTACAGCCGATATCATAACACCTTTCTTTTGATATTTCTCTTCAAAGGAAGTAAGAGCCGGCCTTGTTCCTGCACCCCAGAACCATATGGAATTGGCTTTATTAAGGCCTTTATTTTTTCTCTCAATATTTATAGGATGATTGTTAAGGATATCAAAGCTGTTCTTCATCATTTTCTTAAGGGCAGGATCTTTAGGCAGGTAATCTCCGATTACTTTTCCCAATATATCGTGAGGCTGAGATAGCGGAACTACTTCACCCTCTTTCCACACGGTCAAGTGCCTGTAACTTGTTCCGACATAAAATTTATATATTTCATTTTCAAATTTATTCTTAACTTCATTAATTAAAACGGCAGCATCTTCCGTGGAAATCTCCCCGGAACTGTGATCTATGATAACTTTGTTTTCATATTCTCCATCCTCCGAAAGGGTGACAAGATTGCATCTTAAAGCAATATCGGTATCATCAAGATCCACTCCGATACTTAACGCTTCCAAAGGAGATCTTCCGGAGTAATAAATGCGCGGGTCATAACCAAGTACCGAAAGGTTG
The DNA here is from genome assembly GCA_964538605.1 of uncultured Herbinix sp. Classification (GTDB taxonomy): domain Bacteria; phylum Bacillota; class Clostridia; order Lachnospirales; family Lachnospiraceae; genus Mobilitalea. The sequence goes on from CAZIHC010000370.1 coordinate 1,664, forward strand.
GCCGTATCACTGCCCGGACTCATTCCTTCAGGAATGGTCTTTACCAAACCTATTTCCGACTTTTTGGCCAGGGCATCCATACATGGAGTATGGGCCGCCATCATGGGAGTTTTCCCTTCAAGGCTCTGGATCGGTTCATCAGCCATTCCGTCTCCCAGTACTATTATATATTTCATCATATTCTCCAATCCCTTCAAACGTAAGTTTCGTTTGTTTATCTAAAACCTTACTCTGATGCTTCCCAAAAATCCGCTTAATTTTTCTTTCATATCCTTCATATCTTTTTCCGCAATTTCCTGTGTAATAAAGGCAATTTCATTCTCAACCACTTCGGGAGCAATCTCAATATCCCCGAATAATTCTCTTAAACTATCAATTGAGTTTTCATTCTTTAAAACCCTTACAAAAAATCTGTGTTTTACTTTATTAATATCGGTTAATTCAAGTTTCTTGCTGCTCCATATGGTCCATATATTCCTGTTAAGATGCTTTGCGCAGTCCACCACATCGGCTACTACCGCACTGGCAGTAGGCATTTTGCCCGCTCCGCTTCCGTAAAACATTACATCACCGATTACATTGC
>CAZIHC010000371.1:0-2242 GCA_964538605.1 uncultured Herbinix sp.
ATCGTATGAAACTCATCTATCAGGGAAAAACCAAAGATGTATACCAATTGGAAGACGGAAATTATTTGCTCAAATTTAAAGATGATATGACCGGTGAAAATGGGGTATTTGATCCCGGTGCCAATACTGTAGGATTAACGGTAGAAGGAGCCGGCAAGGCAGGGTTAAAGCTTACAAAGATGTTTTTTGAAAAGCTTAGGGACGAAGGAATACCTACACATTATATTGATTGCAATATAGAAGAGGCGACCATGAAGGTAAAGCCGGCTACTTTATTCGGAAACGGCCTTGAAGTTATATGCAGGTTCAGAGCAGTAGGAAGCTTCATTCGCCGTTACGGAATGTATGCAAAAGAAGGCCAGCCGCTTGATTCATTTGTTGAGGTAACATTAAAAGATGATGCCAGACAGGATCCCCCTATAAGTGAAGATGCTCTGCATATGCTTGGAATTCTTACAAGAGAGGAATATAAAATACTTAAAGACCTTACTATAAAAATATCAAACATAATAAAAGATGAGCTGGCAAAAAAAGGCATTGAACTTTATGATATCAAACTGGAATTTGGCCGTATCGGTGAAGACAAGCATATAGCATTAATAGATGAAATATCCGGCGGAAATATGAGAGCATATAAAGACGGAAAATACATAGAACCACTGGAGTTGGAGAAACTCTTGGTGAATTAAACTGGTGTCAGGTACTGTTAATAAATCATGAACAGGACGGAATGTTTTGTTTACAATTTATTAACGGTACCTGACACCTTTTACAATACCTCATTCAAAAAATTATGATATTGCCTAATATATTTCAATTGCAAAATATGTTAAAATATAACAGGTACTGTTTCTGGTATTCTTAACTCATTTCTATTTAAATCATTATTCTGAATCTTCCCCATGCCACTAAATTTTAAATTTTATAAATGATTATTTGTATCAAATAATTTAGAATATAAGAGAGGAGGAAAGGCTATAGCACGTCAACCAAGAATATGGTATCCTGGTGCTGTATACCATGTGGTTGCCAGAGGCAATCGAAAAGAAGACATTTTCAGGCAGAATGAAGATTATAAGGTTTATATGAAATTCTTAAGGAAAGTAAATGAAAAGTTTCCGTTTAAATTATACAGCTACTGTTTGATGGGAAATCATGTTCATTTGCAGATAGCAACTATTGACAGTGAGATATGGAAGATCATGAAGAGTATTCATTGGATGTACTCTATGTATTTCAATGAGAAATATGATCTTACCGGTCATCTTTTTCAAGGCAGATATTATTCGGAAATAATTGACACTGAATCGTATCTTTTACAGACCAGTAAATACATACATCTAAATCCGGTAAAGGCAGGTATTGTAGAAAAACCAATTCAATATCCTTGGAGCAGCTACGGGGTTTTTATGGGCTTGTATAAGAATGATTTGGTAGATGAGAATGCTATTTTATGTTTGTTCCAAAACGGCAGCAGGGACCTGTATAGGGAATATGTGGAAGGATAAGGTGTCAGGTACTGTTAACAGATTATGAACACAGCGGATGGCGTCGGTAATAGTTTGTTTACAGTTTGTTAACGGTGCCTGACACTCTTAAGAAATCCTTAAGATTTTCATCTGTTGGAATTTAAGAAACCACCGTTACAATAAATACCACATAATGATAGGAGGTAAGCCTGATATGGAAACGGCGAGAATTTTAGTTGTGGATGATGATAAAACCATAGCCGGGGCTATTGAAAAGCTGCTGGTTATGGAAGGATATGAGGTGATTAAAGCCTACAACGGCATGGAGGCTCTGGATGCACTTGTATCCAATGATGTGCAGCTTATTATTCTGGATATTATGATGCCAAAGCTTGACGGTTTGTCTACTATGATGAAGGTCAGAGACAGCAAAAATATACCCATTATTTTGCTGTCTGCAAAGTCCGAAGACTCCGATAAGATTTTAGGGCTATCCATGGGAGCCGACGATTATGTAACAAAACCTTTCAATCCACAGGAGCTGGTAGCCAGGGTAAAAAGTCAGCTAAGAAGGTACCTGCAGCTGGGGTCTAAAGACAGCGCAAACGGAGCGTCCAAAATTATGGTGGGCGGACTTTGCATGGATGTGGAAAAGGCAGAGCTTACGGTGGACGGAGAACCGGTTAAATTAACGGCAAAAGAGTTTAAGATTCTGGAATTTCTTATGAAAAATGCCGGCCGGGTATTTTCTGCAGAGCAAATATATGAAAAGG
>CAZIHC010000372.1:0-2241 GCA_964538605.1 uncultured Herbinix sp.
AAAAACTCCAGCCGTCTTTTTGAGAATATTGCGGTCACAAACAACACCAATAGGCATCCTATAACCGCAGAACCGTGGAAAAAAGACAGGCTGCCAAGCAAAATTCCCAAAGCAACGGGATATCTTGCGTTTTTTATCTCCCATGCCTCTTTTGAGAAAAAGATCCGTTTAAAAGTAAGCTTATTACTGTCATTAAACATCTCATACAGATGGGGAAGGAACAATATCAGTACAAAAAACATGGCACTAAGGCCGAAGGCTAAATGCCTCTGATTGCAGTATACATTCAAATTCCACAAACCCCAGTCCTCATGGGTTGTATCCCCGATAAATTCCGTATTCTCACGTAAGGCTGTCCAAATACTTTTATTCTCAGGGATTTTAGAAAGAAAAATAAACAGAGCTTTAGAGCTTCTGAAAGCAAAAAACAAACAAGCCAAAACACCCGCCGATATTCTTCCCGTAATCTTAAGGGCAAGTACATATAAAAGCATAAAAGCGCATATAAAGCTTATCATACTGGGAATGTTAAAGGCATAATCTATCCTCATTCCCAAAAACTCCAAATTGCCCGCCAAAAACTGAAACATAAAATGGTACTTAATATCTTCCCCGGCATAATGAGAATAAGAGGTAGGAAAATTATTCCCATAGGAGAAAGATCTTATCATCCCTATATGGGGTGAAAAGTCGCTGAACACGGTCACCCCTATATTGAGCTGCCCGTTTTTTACATAAAAAGTAGACCACATCAAAATAAAAGCCAAAATAAAAACAAGGCCAAAAAGAGTAAATTCCTTAACTTGTGTTTTAAAATTATTACACAATAAACCAACTTTTATCTTTTCTTGCTTTCTTATCTTCTTATCATAATAAGCTATCGCATAAAAACATAAAGCTGCCGGTAAAATTATGGCATTAGCTATAGTAAGAGGCGATTCTGCATTGGAAGCAAAAGAAGCAATTATATAAACGAACCAGGTTGTTGCCAAAACTCCCGTTATGAACCAGGCGGGAAGTAGTAGTATATAAGGGCTTAGGCTTATGTTTTTTTTGTCATACGCCTTTTCGGTAAAAGAAGCCAAATCAGGAAATGTATATGAGCAGATGCCCCAGCCCACGCCTAAACAAAGAAGCAGATATATTAAGCCTAACATTTATCGTCACCGCCCTTATAATACTCCGATATAAGATACCTGGGCCTTGCTTTTACCTCCTTATATATTTTGGAAATATATATGCCTATTATCCCTAGGCTGGTCATTATGGCACTGCCTATAATCAGTTGAAGCAGTATGACCGTGGTAAACCCTTCGCTTGCCTTTCCTGTAAATTTCATTATTAATGTCTGAATCCCCAGTATAACGGAACCGATAAACATAATAGTCCCCATCAAAGTTATGAAATGAAGGGGTACCGAAGTATATGAGGTAATGGCATTAAGAGCAAGTTTTAAAAGCCTAAACAATGACCATTTTGTGGTTCCGTTTACTCTTTCGGCCACATCAAATTCTATTTCTTTTCTTTCAAATCCAAGCCAGGCAGACATACCCCGAAAGAAAACAGCCCGCTCAGGCAGTTTCTTCCACGCCTCGACTACTTTTCGGTCCAGAAGCTTATAGTCGGAGGCATGTCCCAAATGTATATCCGATGATTTATAAATGATATAGTAGAAAAACCTGGCACATAATTTATAAGCAAAGTTTTCTTTTCCCCTGGAATGCTTGATACCTTCAACCACATCATATCCTTCCATCCAGGCATCTACCATCCTGGGTATAAGATCCGGCGGATGCTGTAAATCGGCATCCATGACCAGAACCATGTCTCCGCCGGCATACTCCAAACCGGCACAGATGGCTGATTCCTTACCGAAATTTCTGCTCAGCCGTATAGCTGTCATACGGTCATTGCCGCCTGCAAGGCTTTTTAGTTCCGACCAGGTATTGTCCTTTGAACCGTCGTCAACCAAAATAAATTCATAAAATAACCCATGTTCTATCAGGACTTGTTCAATAACTTTAACAGAACTTTTTATATGGTCTCCTTCCTGATAAATAGGAATAACAACCGACAGCAATGCCTTTTTGCGTCTGATCCGGTCGGCCGGTTTTTCTACTGTAATCATCGGATACCTCTTTTCATTTTGAACGCTAAAATAACAGATACATTTAAATTTTATAATAATAAAACAAGCACAAATCTGCTGTATTTATAATCATATAATGTGATTGATTGTGT
>CAZIHC010000373.1:0-2235 GCA_964538605.1 uncultured Herbinix sp.
AACATTGAAAAATACCTTGAACGGGGCCAGTTAAGAGTATTCAGAAATACCGAATGGTATCTGGAAGATGAAAATTTCAGCGAAATCAGGGTCAGCCGCAAATGGAACAATCTGATTCAGGAAGCATTAGACAACGGGTATGACGGACTCAGAGCCGTCGCAGATGTTACCTGCCTGCTGGAAAGATACTGGGGTAATTTCAGCCAGTATGAAGAATATATACAGAAAACTATTACAGAATTGCCTTTCATTGCAGCCTGTCTGTATAATACAGCCAGAGTGGGACCGTTTGAAATAGGCAGATATCATTAAAAACCACAGCTATGTAATCACGAAAAACGTAGACAAGTATGCTCTTTTAAGAAATACCGAACTGCTTATCAAGGACAGGCAGCTGCAAAAGAGTAATGAAAGATACAAGGAACTGATAAAGCTTTTACCCGACGCAGTTTTTATTCATGATGAGAAAAGGATTTTTTACTGCAATGAAGCTGCGGTACATATAACAGGTATGTCTGACTGCCGCAGAATAAAAGAAATTTCTATTGTGGATTTTATCCCTTCAGAAATGCAGGAGAATTTCCGGAAGTATATAAGGGACTCGTTCAGGGAAAATGTCGAACGGAATTACCTGGAGAGCAAGTTTGTATGTTTCAACGGTAAGATAAAAGATGTGGAAATAATAACAACAAAATATAATTCGCAAAAATATCCTGCACTTTTGTCTGTTGTCAGGGATCTGACGCCGTTCAGGAAAATTAAGGAACTGGAAAGCTATGACAAGATAAAAACCGAATTTTTTGCAAATATATCCCATGAGTTCAAAACTCCCCTGAGTGTTATTCTGTCTGCCATACAGCTGATGAATTCCAATTGCCGGGGAATTGACATGTGCGGAAAAGAGAAAAAATATATGAAAAATATTCAGCAGAACTGCTACAGGTTACTTCGCCTTGTCAACAACCTGATTGACATTACGAAAATTGACTCAAATTATTTTGATTTGAATCTGCAGAATTGCAATATTGTTAAACTTGTTGAAAACATCACCATGTCCGTTGCTGAATATGCCCAGGAAAGGGGACTTGCCATAGAGTTTGGCAAAAATGTAAATGAACGGATAATTGCATGTGATCCGGAACAGATCGAACGCATTATTCTGAATCTCATTTCCAATGCGGTTAAATTCACTCCAAAGGGAGGAAGAATCTCGGTCGAAGTCAGGGATTGCGATGATAAAGTACAAATCATAGTCAGGGATACAGGTATCGGTATTCCTAATGATATGCAGCGTATTATATTTGAGCGGTTTCAGCGGGACAGATCTTTCAGAAAAAGGAGTGAAGGCAGCGGGATAGGTCTTTCCATTGTACAGGCACTGGTTGAAAAGCACGGCGGGACTGTTGCTGTTCAGAGTGAAGTGGGGAAGGGCAGCGAATTTACCGTTGAACTGCCGTGCAGTGTTTTGCCCGAAGAGGGAAACACACTGGCTGACAGGATGGATACAGACAATAACTATTATGCTGAAAAAATCAGGATAGAATTTTCTGATATTTACAAATAAGCCTAAAACAAACGGACAGGAGCACGTCGGATGAACGGCGGCTGCCTGTCCGTCTGCTGTTATGAATTTCAGGATCAGCCGAGAAAGGAAAAAACTGCGCTTCCTTTTGTCCTCAGATATCTGTACATCAGCAGGCACAGAATACCATAGACAAACAAACAGATTAACATGAATAATTCAGATGAAATGACTTTTATCAGCAAAAATACATACACCAATACAGGAATTGCTGTCGCAGCCATGAAAGAAAGCATTGCAATGCCCGTACTCAGACTTTGCTTAATGACTACGGTTTCATTTATCCAGTCGAATTTTGGAAACTGCAGGTTGATAATCACTCCGAAAAGTGCGCAGAACACCGTAAATGTTGCCGGCAGCAGGAGAGTCAGAAGAATTTGAAACAGTGACATCTCCACTGCAATTATACATGCCAGCGATGCCAGAATTACGGCGGGCAGGCAAATTACCATATGGAGCTTTGCCTTAGCAAGAAGCACATCGCTTCCGTCCACGGGAAAAGACTGCAGAATCCAGAGACTTTTGCCTTCCAGCGAAATGGAAGGCGCGGATATAAAGTTTGTTGAGGATAAAAAGCATATTATTGCAATCAATATCGTGTAAAGATACGGGGTAAGCTGCGGAAACTCATTGATGAACATATCGGGGATGTC
>CAZIHC010000374.1:0-2223 GCA_964538605.1 uncultured Herbinix sp.
GAACCCCCCCATTGCAGCACTTCTGTTACCCGAAGCGATATCTTCCTTGTATTCGTACCCGGGATCCCTGAGATGACAGTGTGCATCAACAAGACCCGGAAGCACGTATGAGCCTTCCACATCAAGAACAATATCCACATCTGCCGTAAAGTTTTCGGCAATCCTGGAGATAACACCGTCCTCTATCAGAACATCCAGGCTTTTTTCATATTCATCAGTAACCACGATACCATTTCTGATCAGTATTTTCATAAGACCCTCCCGTTTATGGCTATTAATGTTAATTCGTTTTTTGGCTGTACTATACATAAACCTCCTGAACCGGCAGACTTATAATATTAGCCCTTTGCTTTACATCCCTGCAGCTTTCCCTTCCGGCAAGCAGATACAGAAGAGCCATTCTGACAGCAACACCGTTTGTCACCTGTTCATTTATCACCGAGTTGATGCCGTCTATTACTCCCGATGTCATTTCAACCCCGCGGTTAACAGGACCGGGATGCATCCAAAGCGCGTGTTTTTTGGCCAGGGACAGGTTGGCATGGTTTATCCCAAAGAATTTGGCATATTCCGACTTTGAAGGGAATAAAGCGCTTTTTTGCCGCTCAAGCTGCATTCTCAGCCCCATCACTACATCTGCCTCACGGATGGCATCATTTATGGTCGGAGCTATCTCCGCACCCATTTTCTCTATTTCAGAAGGCATTAAGGTTGACGGACCGAAAATTACAGGTTTTGCACCCATTTTTACAAGGCCTATTATATTGCTCCGTGCAACCCTGCTGTGGATTATGTCGCCTATAATGGCTACCTTGAGTCCATTCAGCGTTTTGTAATATTCCCTGATAGTGAACATATCAAGAAGTGCCTGGGTCGGATGTTCATGCATGCCGTCGCCGGCATTGATAACCGAGGCATTTACATGCTTAGCCAGAAGATGTGGTGCTCCTGACATACCGTGTCTTATAACTATTACATCAGCTCCCATTGAATTAAGGGTTTTGCCGGTATCTACAAGTGTTTCTCCCTTTGCGACACTGCTTGCCGATACGTTTATGTTAATTGTGTCTGCACCCATGTATTTTGCCGCCAGTTCAAATGATACCCTGGTCCTTGTACTGTTTTCATAAAAAAGGATTAGCACAGTTTTCCCGCGAAGATAATTTGTTTTCTTGTTGTCGCCCTGGATAATCTTTTTCATTACCGCAGCGGTATCAAGGATTGTTGTAATCTCTTCCCTTGACAGTTCTGCTATTCCGAGTATGTCTTTCTTATTGATGTTCACTGTCATCCCCTCTTTCATTAAAAATTTAGTCAGGCTAAAAAAGACATAAAAAAATAGTAAGATCGAAATCTTACTATTTTGAAAAATCCGATATATTAATGGTTTTTAAAAAAGGAAATACGATGCCCGGGGAAAGAATAAGCTTTTTTCTTTTAAATTTAATCAGCAACACCCCGGTGTTGTACAACATCGTCACTCCCTTTACAAATTTTTAATATTCTATCATATATTTTTTGCAATGTCTATAGTAAATTTCTATTTTTTGATTGACCTCCCCGGGCAATTTTAGTCACCTGTAAAATAAGTGCAACCCGCAAAAAACAGGCATAGCCTTGTACTAACCTTTAATACCCGTTGTGGCGATTCCTTCAACAAAGTAATTCTGCGCAAAGAAGAAAATTAATACACTGGGGACTATTGCCAGTGTCGACATGGCCAGTATCTCGTTCCAGTTTGCAGCTGCGGCAGTATCAAGCGTCATTCTCAGTGCCAGTGAAATTGTGTATTTTCTTACGCTGTTAATGTAAATAAGCGAATTAAAAAAGTCATTCCATGTCCAGATAAACTGGAAAATTGCCGCTGAGAACAGCGCGGGTTTCAAAAGTGGCATATGGATCCTTATAAGTATGGAAAATGTATTGCATCCGTCAATTGTAGCCGATTCATCCAATTCCCGGGGAAGTCCCCTGAAAAACTGTACCATCATGAAGATGAAAAATGGGTGGCATGCAAATATTGATGGTACCGTAAAAGGTTTATAACTGTTAAGCCAGTTAAAACGATTGAACAGAATATATCTCGGAATTATAATAACCGCGTTCGGAAGCATAAGGGTTGAAATCATTATGCTGAAAAGGATTTTTTTCAGGGGGAAATTAAACCTGGCAAAACCGTATGCTACCAGGGCGCTGGATATAAGCGTAAATAATACAACAGGA
>CAZIHC010000375.1:0-2222 GCA_964538605.1 uncultured Herbinix sp.
TGCTTGAATTATCTCTTTACGTAAATTATATGTCCATATGTGGTCATTTGAGAGAATAACAACAATCATTCATATCTCCATTTTTTTGTATTTTAAAACAACTGTATTTTCATCAATCAATACTATCAGAAATGTGCTTTCGTCAAAATATAAAGACCCAAATGCTTTTTTTAATATCGGAAAAAAAGGCATTGCAATACAAACCGCTAACCCTAATAACCTACTTAAATGAATTTTTTTATTAAATGCTTTTGCGATTTCCAAGGCTTTCATTGAAATGTTCATATATTGTTTATCTTGAGGAAGAAGAATTCCGTCAAGTTCTTCGTCTATTATTTTTTTGACTATATTACATAAATTATTAACATTAATTACGCTTCGCTTGTTTTTAACATAAGGAAAAACAGATATTTTTTTAACTATATCTACTAATGTTCGATAATTACCTATGCAATTCTGACCGAATACCATAGGTGATCTTATTATCGTTATTTTAAAATTGTTTTCACAAAGCTTAATTATTTCATTTTCTGCTTGTAATTTTGAGCATCCATAGTATCCTTTAGGATTTGGTACAGTGTTTTCGGTTATAATTCCTGTATTCATCCCATAAACGCTCATTGAACTCATTAGAATAAATTGTTTTACACCATCAGTTTTTGCTTTTTTTGCAGTCTCGATTGCAAGATCTCGGTTAACCTTATAATAAAGATGAGCATTCTTTTTGGTTTCTTTTTGATGTGCTATTCCTGCAACATGAAAAACAGCGTCGTACCCTGTAAAACTCTTCTCCCGCCATGATCCATCAATCATATCAATCGTATCAACCTGATATTTATCCGGCCACTGTTTCAGATAATTTTCAAACGAAGTTCCTATGTAGCTGTTCGCTCCGGTAATCAGTATCTTTTTCATTTACTAACTACCTCTTTCTCATGCACCTTTTCTTTTACCAATGCGCCAGTACCACCTTCTACAACACCCTCACGTTTTAATACCGAAATAATCGTCTTCCAGAAACATTTCCAGTCCATCGCAAAACTCATCTTTTCAACATACTCGCCATCAAGTCTTGCTTTAACCTGTATTTCTAATTCATCGCGGCCATTTATCTGCGCCCAGCCTGAAAGACCAGGGCGCACGTCATTTGCACCATATTTGTCGCGCTCAGCAACGAGATCGTCCTGATTCCAAAGAGCCGGCCGGGGTCCAATAATACTCATTTGACCAACTAAAATATTAAAAATCTGCGGAAGCTCGTCAAGTGAAGTCTTACGCAGGAATTTTCCAACTCGTGTTATGTATTAATCGGGATTCTTTAACATATGAGTCGGCGTATCGTGTGGTGTGTTCATTTTCATGCTGCGAAATTTCAATATTTTAAACAGCTTTTTATTTTTACCGACTCGTTTTTGTGTGAAGAGAACCGGTCCAGGATCATCTATAACAATTGCTAATGAAATAATGACAAACAGCCACGACAACAACACAATCGCTAAAAATGAAAGTATTATATCAAAAAAACGCTTAAAAAAAGTTCGATACATAATAGTCAAAACCTTGCGATAATTAGTCATTTTTAAAATAATTGTATAAATAATATTTAGCCAAAATTGTTATGTTCATTTTAAAATAATTATAAGAAAATATACATAGACATATAGTTTAAAAACAAGCCTTAGATGTTATAAACGATTACTCCCCGTGAGGGATTTAACCAAATGGATACTCTACCACACCTGCTGATAACATCTTTTTTATTATATCATCGATTTAGTCAGTTTTCAAACTTTAACATATTTTTTCTCAAATTATGTTCTATTTTATATAAATCCCTTTAAAATGTCGATTATTATAATTCCTGTCACCTGGTAATATTTCGCTGCGTTAATTGCCCAGAAAGATATACTTGTTGCATCGGTATAATCAAGCTGCATATTCTCGATGTCTTTCATTATGTACGTGAATGTGTGCTTCTCTCCTGATCTGTCGCAGTTTAACTCTCTGAATATAAGCTGAAAGCAGCCTGTCAGACGATGTAGGATAATATGTCAAGACAATGCCCTTCGGGTTTGACACGACGAGTACCGGATTTTCTGTAAACTCATACGGGTTAACATCAAGTGTCAGGTTATAAGTTGAGTTGTTAAGACTTACACCGTGGGGGCTCTCGTCTTCTTTATATGATTCGTTTTAATTGAAACGGCGGGCACCTCGGAAGA
>CAZIHC010000376.1:0-2211 GCA_964538605.1 uncultured Herbinix sp.
GAAACCTACGCAGGGAATTTTGACACCGTTAATTAACACAAGACAGTCTTGAATACTATTAAGGTCATTCATATTAATCCTCCTTCTAAGCACAAAGGTTTATAAAGCAGACTATGGATTTAAGATAAAATGCCAATATTTGATACTATAATTTATAGCATAGGGAATGTAAATGGACAATATTATAATGTTTTAGGTTTTTTTATTTTAAACATTCCGCTTAAGCCACATTGCTACTCCGTCTTCGGTATTTTTTCCTATTACGGCGTCGGCTCTTTGCTTTAATTCTTCAATGGCATTATTAACAGCATAGCATTTATCGCAGGCTTCAAAGAGGGATAAATCATTTTGATTGTCGCCAAACCCTATGACGTAATCCACAGAAAGGTATTTTCGCAGATATTGCACCGCATGGTATTTTGAAGCCTTATTTGAGAATATTTCAAGATACCACATATCTTTTTCGTAATTATCTTTATAAAATACGCAGTTTATATTTGGGCGATTTTCGACCAAACGGTATATGGGCTCTAATTTTTCTTTATAGTCCATAAGGACAAAATATATAATAGGCTCGTCCTCAAGTTCTGCAAACTTATTGACTTTTGTAAAGGGCTTTTTATATCTTTTTACTCTTATCTCATAAAAATCCCTCATGGCTTTATTGCTTAAGTCTTCATAATAAGTAGCCAGTGTTTCGTTTTTTATTGCATACATAAATCCTTTAAGATTATTTTCTTCGATAAGAGATATCAATATACGGACATTTTCCTTATTTAATGTTTCAACATTTATATATTTCAGATTCACCGGATCATAGATACATACCCCGTTCATCAAAATAACCGGAAGGGTAAGTTTAAGATCTTTGAGTATATATTTGACCGAAGCGATACTTCTGGCTGTGGCTACGGTAAAAAGCATTCCTTTGTCTATAAGGCTGTTAATTATATTTATACTTTTGTCGGAAATTTTGGCGTTGTTGTTAAGCAGTGTTCCGTCCAAATCGGATACATAAAGAATTTTTGATGATATTTTGCTATTCATTGCTTCCTTTGAATTCCTCCTGCAACAGACCAAATATATAATAATCGGTCATAACATTTAATATTACCCCGTTACGGATTAAACCTTCCTGCCTGAAACCAAGTTTTTGTGCTATTTTTGCGGAGGCGTGGTTTTCTTTAAAGCAGCGGATTTGAAGCCTCTTAAGCTTTAAGGTTTCAAAAGCAAACTTAACTATTGCGAGTCCGGCCTCGGTAGCATACCCGTGACCCCAATATTTTTTGTTCAGCCTGTAACCCATATCTGCCTGAAGGTCAAGTAAAAAATCATACAGGACAATTTCTCCGATAACTTTGCGGTTTTCTTTTAGCTCTATCAGCCAGGTAAGTTCCCTGCCGGCTTTATATTCTTTCATTGTTTCATAATAATGAGCATCCAGCCGGATCACTTTTTCAGGCTTTTTATCCGGCTCCCTTTTTTCATCATATAAACCCCAGAACCGGTATACATCGTAATCATTGATAAATTCCAAACAATCTCTGCCGTCACTGTCACTTAATGTAATCTGACGCAGCAGCAAACGCTTCGTTTCAATTGACGGCAAGGCCGGAAAGTATTTGGAAAAGTCCAAGTTCATTCTCCTTTCGAAGATAACCGTTAATGTAAGTCTATTATCTTACAAAAGGATAAAAATATCAATCGTTTTAGAAAGTTCTGTATTGTATTATTTCCTTACATATGCTCTGCAAATATTTTAACTCCGATTAAAATCAGCAAAATACCGCCGCTGAGTCTTGCCCTGATACCTAAAAGCAGGCCGAATTTACGTCCTATAACTACCCCAACTGTGCAGCAAATAAAGGTTACAATTCCAATTATTAATGAAGTAGTAGCGATATTGGCACTAATGGCTGCCAAACTGACACCAACCGCCAATGCATCAATACTGGTGGCTACACCCTGTAAAAGCAGGTTTCCGATTGCAAAGATGTTTTTTGTATTGCATACATTTTCGGGATGCTTATATTCTTTAACAGCATCAACGACCATGTTCAGCCCTATGGCACTAAGCAGAAACAAGGCAATATAATGTTGATATTTTGATATTACTTCTGTAAAAGTATTGCCAAGGATATACCCAAGTAAAGGCATAACTGCCTGAAACGTGCCAAATGTAAGAGCAGTGGAAAAAACATTTTTTTGATT
>CAZIHC010000377.1:0-2192 GCA_964538605.1 uncultured Herbinix sp.
TCCCATTTCTCTGTAACTTTATCTAATGCAACAAGTGCCTTTTCTTCAGTAGGTGCTTGATATATGGTCTTTAAATCTGCACAAAATGATTTTCTGTCCTTATCAGCGACATATTTCATAGTATTCCTTACCTGATGAACTATACAACGCTGATACTCTGTTTTAGGGAATGCTGCAGCTATTGCTTCTTTAATTCCGGTTAATCCATCTGCACATATGATTAAAATATCCTGAACTCCACGATTTTTTAATCCATTCAGAACTGACAGCCAATACTTTGAGCTTTCATTTTCGCCTACTTCAATGGTCAACACTTCTTTGTATCCATCCAGGTTAATACCAAGAATCACATATGCTGCAAGCTTACGAATAATACCGTTATCACGAACAGAGTAATGAATTGCATCAATGTATAACACTGGATATATCTCTGAAAGGGGACGATTCTGCCATTCCTCAATCTGTGGCATAATTTTATCAGTAACATCTGAAATAAAGCCTTCGGAGGCCTCAAATCCATATATATCTTCCAAAGTGTCTGAAATCTGTCTTGTGGTCATGCCCTTGGCATACATGGAAATAATTTTTTGATCAATATCAGATATATCTTTTTGGCGTTTTTTAACTACTTGTGGTTCAAAAGTAGACTTACGGTCCTGGGGGACCTGAATATCCATACTTCCATAGCTACTGTTTATTCTTTTTGATTTATAACCATTGCGATAATCATCATTGTCTGATCGTTCTGACTTTGCATAGCCAAGATGATGTTCCATCTCTGCTTCCATCATTTCTTTAATGGTACCGCCAAGCAGATCCTTAAGCGCTTCCTGAATGTCTTCAGCAGTCTTGATATCATACTCCTGCAGGAGTTGTTGAATTATGTTTCGCTTTCCTTCTGTCATTTGTACTTTGTGTACAGGTTTCTTTTCTCTTGCCATAAAATTAGGCCTCCTTATGATTTTATATTTTATCATAGAAGACCTAATAATTCTTTATATTTATATTTACAGAAAAACTTTCATAGACTCAAATTGAAAATAAATTATAATAAAATAAATCCTACACAATATGCCTTTTTTAATGAAATATATAGCTGAGATAAGCACCCTAACGGGTGCTTAAATTAAGCATATTATATATTTATATCTTCAGGTAATCTTACTGACATTGGTATACACTCTAAGTTTCTTATTTCATTTGGAATAAGTTCATTACCTGTTATCTGTTTAAACTCAAACTTTTCATAAAATCCCATTGATTCTTTAACTGAACATAATACCAAGTATTTAATTCCAATATGCTTTTCTTTTAATTTAATTGCTTGGGCAAATATTTCTTGCATCATAACTGTTCCAATACCCATTCCTCTATAATCTTTATGTACTGCAAACACAGCAATCTCTAATGCTGGTTCTCCAATTTTTCTGAATCCTTCGCTTCTAATTATTAAAGATGAACATCTAAGTGTAAAAAACCCTAATATCCTCTTATTTTTTGAATCCTTTTCGTCAACTTCTAAAAAAATATGAGTTGTTCCATAACCTTGGCGCTGATCAATTAACGCATTTTGAACAAGAAAATTATTAAAAAAATCACTATTTTCATCATCAACGGATTTAAAATTAAAAGCTAATGGAAAATATTCTTCGGAAAACACATCAAAATATCTCATAAACATTACTTCTTCTCTGGTTTTTTATATTGGGAAGATATACGTAAACACTCTTTAATAAAATCTGGTTTAATACGATGTTCGTTAAGTTTGGCTATAATCTCGTCAAACTGATCTTTTTTTACATTAAAGTCATAAATATTTCGATTGGTTATAACTGCCATACTATCCTCCCCTTTCTTTTGTTCGTTATTATTATTTTTTTTATGATCTCCATTCATATATAACACCACCTTAGTGGTATTATATATTATTTGTAAATTTTTGTTAAGTAAATATTGTAGAATCACACCATGATATTTACGACAAAATTAAGATAACAAAAGATTTTTACGTATAATTATGTAATATTATGTAATTTAATATGTTAATATTATAGTATCATATATTTCATAAAAAACAAGCTTAAAATTAAAATTTTTTACCTGTATGAGTAATATTTTACTTCGTTACACAATATTGGGTTCTATAATAAATGTTGGGGTTTGTGAAACAGTTAGTTCACAACCCCATCTTT
>CAZIHC010000378.1:0-2150 GCA_964538605.1 uncultured Herbinix sp.
TCAATGATTTTGCTTGAATCATTGATGGCCTTTTTCTGCTTATCTGTTTAATATAATTTTATTTGTATTAAGTTCTTTTTTGCATAATATAACAAGTTTGGATAATACAAGTATAAAGAGCCCATTGTTTTAGTACAAAGAAAATAATTTTTATTTATGCATCTGAACCAAAATTTTCAATTTCAAAGTATTCACCCTGCCAATTTCTGAAAGCAGCTTTATCCTTACCAAGGCATAATAAATAATTAGGCATTATAGGGGTCTTACCTAACCCTTTAGGCCCGTTGATGATATATGTAGGAATAGCAAGACCGGAAGTCCTGCCACGAAGGCTTTCCATAATTTCTAATCCTTCCTCTATTTTTACCCAAAAATGACTTGTACCTTTAACAGTTTTGGGATGAAAGATATAATACGGCTTTACACGTATGGTAAGAAGCTTTTGATTTAGTTTTCTTACAATATATTTGTCATTATTGACTCCGTTTAGGAGTACCATCTAGTTTCCAAGGGGGATTCCCGCATCTGCAAGCATTTCACATGCGATTTTGGATTCGGGTGTTATTTCTCTTGGATGATTAAAATGGGTATTTACAAATATGGGATGATATTTTTTTAAAATGTTAACAAGATTTTTTGTTATTCTCTGAGGCAAAGTTACTGGTGTTCTTGTGCCAAACCGAATTATTTCAACATGAGGTATTGCCCGAAGTTCTTTTAACATCCACTCTATCATCTCATCGGATACCAAAAAGGCATCTCCGCCTGTTATAAGTACATCACGAATTTCACGGTTTTCCCGTATGTAATCAATCGCTTTTTGTATTTTAGCCCTTGGAACGACCTTATCGGTTTCTCCGATATGTCTTCGCCTTTGACAGAATCTGCAAAACATTCCGCAAACATTTGTTATTTTTATTATTAAACGGTCAGGATACCTTCTTGTAATTATTTCATGAATTGCCGTTCCCTTATCATCCATAGGGTCCAGTTCACCTAGATCATTCAGTTCTTCAACAGCCGGAATTGCCTGCTTTTTTATGGCACAATCGGGATTTTGGGGATCTATCAGTGATAAATAATAAGGGGATACGGCAAATCGGTACTTATATGAAACTTCGTTGATAAATTTCAAGTCGTTTTCTGACAGACCTATAATTTTAGATATGCCTTCTGCAGATGTAAAACGGTTTTTTATCTGCCAGTGATAATTGTTGTAATCATCTTCAGTAGCATTCAGATACTTAAGAATTTTCTTTTTTTGATATTCTATTTTTTCGTAATCCTCAATACCCGTTAAAATACTATCCTTAATATGCACATAATCCAATATTTCGCTTCTCAGTTTATCAAATCTGTCTTCGGGTACGTATGACAATACCATTCTTTACACCACCTTCCTTTCGAGCAAATAACAAGAATTTAAATTTCGGCGTTTATAAAACAGGTTAATTACCTGAGTATAAGTTAAGCAAAGGAAAGAAATTATTAATTAACGGCGCTTAAAAAAGGCAATAACCAATCATATCCAGTTAATGCTGGACTGCTAAACTTATCTTAAGTACCTTCAGGCAGATTAAAAGAAGCTTTATTTAAGCTAAGACGAAATTTGTGCTGCAATTTCAATAAAGAAATTACCGGGTGTTTGAGTTTGGCATGACTGTACATACAGTAAGAAGTGCAGGTAAGTTCTTTTTTATACGACACGGAATACTTATGTAATCATGTCAAAATGATTATAGCAAAAATTAAACTAGGGTTCAAATAACGGCTTGACATAACTTTGATTGTTTTATTGTATAATTTGCATATGTATTTAAAATAATATACAGCATTATATACAAATTCATCTTTAAATGAAATATATAATCAGGAAGTACTTCGACTTAAGAAAACGTATAATAATTAAAGGCAAATTTTATGCGTATCCGATAAAAATTTAAGAATTTTCGAAGCAAAAAACGAACAATAGAATTATTATAATCTGATACTTATTCGACTTTTTATATTAGGTTTTGACGTTACAATATTATTGTATATTTCTCATAAAAGAAACATTTTGATTTTAGTAGTGATAAACATAGTTTTAAAACATTGGTTCTATAATAAATGTTGGGGTTTGTGAAACAGTTAGTTCACAACCCCATATT
>CAZIHC010000379.1:0-2150 GCA_964538605.1 uncultured Herbinix sp.
GCCGGAGATTATACGGAAAGGAGAAAAAGAGAGGGCACTGTTAATCGGCATTGAAACCCCCGATACACCCGTAATTATGGGAGTAAGCGAGGCAAGCATATCCCTCACGGAACTGGCTGAGCTTGCAAAAACTGCAGGAGCGGAGGTTGTTGACACCATTTTGCAGAAAAGACCTTCCAGGGATCCTGCGTTTCTGATTGGAAAAGGTAAACTTTCTGAGGTAAACAGGATTGTCCAGGAAAAAGATATCGACCTTATAATCTTCGATGAGGAATTGTCGGGCTCACAGCTCAGAAATATAGAAAATTACACAAATACAAAAGTTGTGGACAGGACAGGACTTATACTTGACATTTTCGGACAAAGGGCAAAGTCGAGAGAAGGCCAGGTACAAGTCGAACTTGCCCAGCTGAATTACCTTCTGCCGAGATTACAGGGCAGGGGTATAACTCTTTCAAGGCTCGGCGGAGGCATTGGTACGAGAGGCCCGGGTGAAACAAAACTCGAAACCGACAGGCGTCATATAAAACGGCGTATCGATTACCTCAAAAAAGAACTTATAAATATACAAAGTCAAAGACAGACAGCAAGACGTGAAAGGGAGAGGAACAAAATTCCCGTGGTTGCTCTTGTGGGATACACAAATGCCGGGAAATCGACCCTGTTAAATACATTATGCGATGCCGATGTTTTTGCAGAAAACAAGCTTTTTGCAACGCTGGATCCTACCACGAGGAAGCTTGATCTCGGCGACAACACAACCGTTCTGCTGACCGACACCGTCGGATTCATAAGAAAACTTCCGCATCATCTTGTTGAGGCCTTCAAATCTACGCTTGAAGAAGCAGTGCTTGCCGATCTTCTTTTAATTGTGGCCGATGCGTCCGACCCTTACGCACCTGATCATGTCCGCGTAGTGGATGAAATACTGGCTGATTTGGGTGCATCGGACAAACCAGCCATTCTCGTATGGAACAAATGGGATCTGGTGGACAGTGATTTCCGTCCGCCGTTTTTCCGGGAAAAACCTGTTGAAGTCCATGTATCGGCGATTACAGGATTTGGCCTTGTTGAACTGAAGGAAGCAATAAAAAACAGCCTGAAACCGGAAATGAAAAAACTGAAGCTCCGCATTCCGTTTACTGAAGGATGGGTTTTGCCCTTTTTGTACGAAAAGGGTGTTGTACATTCGGTACATTACGAGGATGAGTTTTCTGTTGTCGAGGTGGAAATCGACAGTAAATATATCAGCAGGATAAATTCCTTCGTGGCAAACTGAGCATAACTGTGAGTCATATAAGGCAGCCTGGTTAAAGCAGCTCTTTCATGGTAAGATTAATTGGTGAAGGACTTTTTTTGTAAGGAACAATAAGTTGTGTTCGGGAGGCTGCAATGCAGGAATTTATTTCAGGTGATATTTTCAAATGGGTGGTTTTTCCCCTCATAATAATACTTGCCCGGATGGTTGACGTGACACTGGGAACATTGCGCATTATTTTTGTTTCAAGGGGAAACAGAATTATAGCACCCATTCTGGGCTTTTTTGAAGTTTTTGTCTGGGTGGTTGTAATAAGCCAGATAATGCAGAACCTGAATAATCCGATTAATTATGTTGCCTATGCGCTGGGATTTGCAATAGGCAACTACCTTGGTATACAGGCTGAGGATAAACTTGCCATCGGTCACCTGGTCATCCGCCTTTTTGTTATAGAAGACGCGGATGAAATAATGAAAAAAATAATTGATGCGGGATTCGGAATCACATCAATCAAAGGCAAGGGAGCCACAAATGAAGTAACAATTCTCTTTTCAGTAATTAAAAGAAAAGACCTGGAATCCTTCCTTTCAATAATTAATGAAAGTGACAAAAAAATTTTTTATTCGGTTGAAACTGCCAGAGAGGCGCATTTGGGTATTTACCCCCATACAGATACCGGCATTACCGGTCAGCGGGATATCCTGCGCAGGTTAACGGGTGGGTTTAACAAGAGAAAATGAGCCTTTACAAATGATAAAATTTCCTATTATAATATATACAACATATAGACAAAGTATAAGAACTGAAATACTATATGTTGAGTATTGGGGGTAAAATATTATGAAGCTGACCGAAAATGCAATTAAGGTGCTTGAGAAAAGGTATCTGGCAA
>CAZIHC010000380.1:0-2144 GCA_964538605.1 uncultured Herbinix sp.
TTTGTAACAAAAATGAAGCCCGAACCGAGACGCAGTAATACCGATATCGTAATCACTGCCTTATAACGATCGGGGAATAAAAGACCAAGGAGAGATGACGAGTGAATACCTTCCAGTAGGGCACCACCTGTTAATATACCAAGGAAGGAACCGGCAACTGATGTTACGCAGGAAAAAAAAGCTATGTATATTGGGCGCTCGGTATCAGGTGATGCGGACAGTTGCAGGCTTGTCGCGGCAAGATTGCTCCCGCTCCAGAATGCGGCGCCAACGCAGTTATGCAATAGTGTCGGCCATATGCTGCCGGGCACCGATAACAGATAGAAAAGGAGTGTCATTGCGGTAATTACACAGCTTAGCCACATGACAGTTTTACTGCCATACCGATCCAGCAGCTTTCCCCAGAAAGAAATTACCGTTATGGCAACAAGGGCCGATGCAACCTGTGAGCTTAATGTAAATTCAATATAGGAAAGGCCCATTTCGGTTAATGCGTATCGTGACAAATAGGCACCGGCAATGTTGGCGGTAAAGTTCCATGCGGTCCAGAAAACGGTGAAGCGGAAGAACTCCTTGTCATGGATAATCTTTTTGAATACGGGCAGCATTTTTAACTTATAAGGAGGTGTTTTATAAACCTCTTTCACAAAACCAAAGCATATCATGTCCAGGGCACCGAAAACACCACCCATAATCAGTACTATGGTATAACCAGTGTATCCTGAAGTGCGATCCAGGATGGCTGACACCAGTAAACCCATTGTCACGCTTGCAAGTGCCGTGAACCTGTCCCTTCCCGACAGCCAGCGGCCCCGGATTTCAATTGGCACCAGATCGGCCATCCAGGGCATCCATGAAACATTAATAAAGGAACCTAGCGACCAGGCGATTCCCACCAGGGAAATCACCGTCCATAATCTGAGCCAGGCAGGTTCGGCAGGCAAAAGGCAGGGAATAAAAGCGACAATTATCCATATCAAACGTGATATCAGGCCATATGTAAGCAGGTATTTTTTTCTTTTTTGTGTTCGGCTGACTATAGACGAAAACGGAATTTGCAAAAATGCTGCAGCCAATGGAATGGCTGTAAGAATTCCAAAGACAAAATCACCGGCGCCAAGATACTCGGCAAACCCCGTTAAAGTAGCACTTCCGGTATTGCACACAACACCCCAGCAGGAACCGAAGATATTTGCCAGGGTTATGAAGTAAATACTTCTGCGGATCTCAGGTAAAAGGGATGTTTCATTAAATATGTCATTAAAAGGCAATTTGATCCGGTGTTTCACAAAAAACCTCTCTAAGGCTTGTACAAAGTGATAATAATATATTATATGACTACAATCTGATAAAGTAAATGTGAAATACTTATGAAAATATGCAAAACGCACTGTTCAATTTCTTGCAAAAAAGAAAACCGTAAAGGATTTTAAACGGCATTATATAATGCCGCTTGAGTTTTAATGACAATAAATATTATGTAGGTAAAGTGATACAATGAGTATAAGTAAAAAACTTGATTTACAGGGGAATTACTGTTTATTATTTAATTATGTAGTATTTTGTGAGGCTATGCCCAGAACCATTGTAGAACCTTCTGAGAAGGATTCTGAGGGCAATATGGTTAAGAATAAGTACACTACAGGTGAAGCCTTAGAATACAAAAAAATGGATTTACCAAATTTTGCACGGCATTTAATATTGCAATTTATAAACAAAAAATAAATAATAAAAAAGCATTGACATCTGGATGCAGATATGATAAAATCGTAAACTGCATTATCGTATTGTGTCCATGCATATCTATACCTGGGAAATATGAGGCGTTATTATTATAACATATATATGCGTAGGGTACAATATAGTTTATGGTAATTTAAAATGAAAATGATAATAGATTGGGAGAATGATAGCGTTTGAACTGTATTAAAGTAATCTGTAACACATGGTTGGGATTAGGTTCATGTATTTTAAGATACGCGATTTTCCTAATCTATTTTTGTTGTTTTTAAAAGATTATTTATCCCTTTTTGTTATTACATATACGCTGTTTATTTTGTTTTTATTTTTTTCTGATGCCTGCTGAATTATGCAGAATTGTTCTTGTGAAAAGATTAGATAACGGTATGAGGTGATATTGGATG
>CAZIHC010000381.1:0-2135 GCA_964538605.1 uncultured Herbinix sp.
GGTTGCTTCAGTAAAAAGTTATTAAAAATCTAAGCTGTTAAGCAACAACTAATGTAATGATTTATATTAATTGTTATAAACAGGATATTTCAATTGTTACTATTTGTCAATATTGATTATTGCTGCAAGTTTATTTCTTTAAAAGCGTTGAGATAATATCATATTGATATGAATAAGTAATAGATAAGATAGGGAACCTTACCCTGTTTTACATACTTACAGATTTTTCAGGAATAAATCGTGTAATTATTGCAAAGGACAAGGTATAATTATCCTTTATTTGACTATACTCTCCATATGAAGACTATTATTTGGTTCAGATCCCTGAGCCTCTTAAGCTTTATTATGGAGTGATAGTTATGACCAATGAAGCATTGGAAAAACAAAAACTCGACGTATTGAATTTTATTAAAAGGATAGGAACCACAAAACCCGAGAAATCGGCAGATGTCCTTCAAAAAGATAAAGAGCTGGAGGAGCTCAAAGAAAGTATCCTCGATGCATATCGGGAATGGCAGAATGCTTTGTCCAACTTTGAGAGTGCCGAGGGAAAAGAAATGGTAGACTATTATACCTACCGTATCAAAGCTTCCCAGATAAGGTATGATTATTTACTCAAAAAAGCAAAGGAAGCCATGAATCAGTGATTTGAAATACAGTCTTTTTTTTCTTTTATTTTTTCCTGTATTTGCAAGACACGGAAATTCTTCTGTCTTGCAGTCTTTCAATGAATTTGCGACAAATTCTGGTTATCCACTATTTATTCGAATTTTTTACTATCTATTTGTATATAAATTAATAAGGCATATGCCTTACGGGTTTCTGAAAAACGGCTATCCCATGCAGAAAGGCTGAAAAGCCCTGGTAAGAGGTAACCGTTTGTTGTTTTATTATAGAAAGGAATGTAGTTTGGTATGGACAGGATACTTATAGTGCTGGCCTGGATCGTGGGGGTTCTTATCATATTACTTCTTGGTAAAACCTTGCTGCTTCCGCTTAAGGTTGTTGTAAGGCTTGTAATCAATGCAATAATAGGCGGAATAGCTATTCTTGTCATAAACATTATCGGAAGCCCGTTTGGATTTACTATTCCGTTAAATCCTGTTTCAGCTCTGATTGCTGGTATATTAGGCCTTCCCGGAATCATATTGGTCGTTATACTGAAGTATTTATTATAACACCGCCGACATCATTATGTATTCAAAGAAAGTGAGAAGTGATAATAAAATGCTTGAAGCAAGGGAATTAATTGAGGCAGCATATGGTATACGTATCTCATCTATAAAGCCCAACAGGGCCGGATATATACTTGACACAGACAAGGGCAAGAAATACCTTCGTCCCTGCCAGTATTCAGAAAGCAGGATTAATTTTGTGCAATGTGCAAAGGAACATCTTATTGCCAACGGTTTTACAACACTGGATGCATATCTGTTAACTCTGGGGGGTAAACCTTATATAGATATCGATGGCCGGCTTTATACCATAACTACATATATTGACGGCCGGGAATGCGAATTCAGTGATGATAATGATACAATTAGGGCTGCAGTGGCTCTTTCGGCTATGCATAAGGCCAGTAAGGGCTTCAAACCTAAAAGTGGTGTTCTGGTTCCGAGTGATCTTGGAAAACTTCCTGATAATCTGAGCAGGCGCTACGATGAAATCATAAGAATGAGACGAAAAGCTGAACGTGAGCGGAATGCTTTCGACTACATATATCTGGATTGTGTAGACAAATTTATTGAAATGGCAGAGGAAAGCTTAGCACTTCTGGAAGGACTTGAATACCCCCGCCTGGTCAAAAAAACCTTGATGGAAGGGGTTATATGCCATCATGATTATTCATATCAAAATATACTCATGAAAGGAAATTCAACCTATGTAATAGGCTTTGATGCCTGTATGGAGGAACTCCGTATTTACGATCTTGTAAATCTTATACGGAGAAAAATGAGAAAGTGCGATTGGGATCCTCAAAAAGCAGCAATGATAATAAAAGCCTATTCAAAAATCGAACCTTTAAGCAGGGACGAAAAAGTGGTAATGAAGGCAATGCTTTTGTTCCCGCAAAAATTCTGGAGGGTGGCCAACCGCTACTACAATTCCAGACGAAGCTGGGCACAGCGGAATTT
>CAZIHC010000382.1:0-2130 GCA_964538605.1 uncultured Herbinix sp.
CCGCAGCTTAAACCCAGGATGGACATGGAATTAAGAATGTTTGAGAACAGTTATAAATGTTTTGACAGTTATCTTGATATTATTAAAGAATATGACGAAATCATGCAGACATATTATGATTTAAGGCAGTCCAACCAAAGGGTGGACAGCTTCAGTAATCAGGTTGTAACCAAGCTTAAAAATGTTAATCCTGTGCGGCAAAGAATAATGAATGTAATTGTGGAGCAAGGCTTTGATCTTATGTTGGACAAGGCGGAGTAAAAATGATATTCAAATATGATTTAATTAATTAAAATAAAATCAGTTAGTTTAGCCATAAGAGAGTAATTTTTAAAGGAGATATTATTTTATGAAAGGAATTATACTGGCCGGCGGTTCCGGCACCAGATTATATCCTCTTACGATGGTGACATCCAAGCAGCTTTTGCCTGTTTATGATAAGCCGATGATTTATTATCCCCTTTCTACCCTTATGCTGGCAGGCATACGGGATATTCTTATTATCTCGACACCTACCGACCTTCCTAATTTTGAAAGGCTGCTGGGGGACGGTTCGAACTACGGAATTAATCTGAGTTATGCAGTGCAGCCTTCGCCTGACGGACTGGCACAGGCTTTTATAATAGGTGAAAAATTTATTGACGGGGATTCCTGTGCCATGATTCTGGGGGATAATATTTTTCATGGCAGCGGACTAAAAAAGCACCTTAGGGAAGCCGCAGAAAGAACATACGGGGCGACTATATTCGGTTATTATGTCGATGATCCCGAAAGGTTTGGCATTATAGAATTTGATGAAAACGGAAAAGCTATTTCCATAGAGGAAAAGCCGGCAAATCCGAAATCAAACTATTGCGTCACGGGTCTGTATTTTTACGATAACAGGGTCTGTGAGTTTGCCAAGAAGGTTAAACCGTCGAAAAGAGGAGAACTTGAAATAACCGACCTTAACAGAATGTATCTTGAGGACGGTTCATTAAATGTTGTAACCTTAGGAAGAGGCTATGCCTGGTTGGATGCGGGGACTATAGATTCCTTGAGCGATGCTTCCGAGTTCGTCAGGGTAATAGAAACCAGGCAGGGTATACAGATAGCCGCTCTGGAAGAGATTGCTTATATAAACGGTTGGATTACCAGGGAAAAACTTTTGGATGCGGCAAAAACCTACGGAAAATCCAATTACGGAATCCATCTGATGAAGGTGGCAGAAGGTAAAATACTTTATTAGACAATATGAAAAATGTGACAATTAGGAGAGCTTAGACTATGAACATAAGAGAAACTAAAGTAAAAGATTTGTATATATTAGAACCTATTGTTCATGGTGACAACAGGGGCTGGACCATGGAAAGCTGGTCTAAAAAAACTTTAGAAGAGGCCGGCTTATATTATAACTTTGTACAGGATAATCATTCTTTTTCTGCCCATAAAGGAATATTAAGAGGACTGCATTTTCAACAAGGTGATGCCGCCCAGGCAAAACTTGTCCGTTGCATACGGGGGGCGGTTTTGGATGTGGCTGTGGATATGAGAAAAGGTTCACCTACCTATATGAAATGGGAGGCAGTGGAGCTGTCTGAAGATAATTTCCGCCAGCTTCTTATACCCAGAGGATTTTTGCATGGGTTTCTTACATTGACAGATAATGTGGAAATTGTATATAAACTTGACAACTATTATAATAGGGAAGCGGACAGAAGTATACGCTGGGATGACCCGGATTTAAATATAGACTGGGGTATTGATGATCCCATACTGTCCGATAAAGACAAAAATGCTCCTTATCTTAAAGACAGTGACATAGATTTTTACTATTGAAAAAATGAAAGAACAGCTAAAAACGTATGATAAATTAAAAAGGGAACCATCTCTTGTTAGATTTAAAATGATATAATTATTTTAATCTAACAAGAAATCGGTTCCCTTTTTACAGGTTTGATTAGTACTTATGATTATATAACCGTTATACAAAATTTTTACTATCATTTTTAAACATACCTATGTTATTATTTTAAAAACGATAACATTTTGAAATAAAGGTGGTAATTCGTATGAAAATACTTATAACCGGCGGTGCCGGATTTATCGGAGGAAACTTTATTCATTATATGATGGAAAATCATCCGGAAG
>CAZIHC010000383.1:0-2123 GCA_964538605.1 uncultured Herbinix sp.
TGGCAAATTCGCCTACCCAAATATTCAACTTTTTTTCTTCATTTATACCTAGCAATTCGGCCAATTCTTTTGCCCTATTTTCAGCAAACTTAAACGTATCTTTTGCAGCGTTTTTTCTTTCTCTTAAAAGACGTTTACCCACAGCCCTTTAATTACCCTCATTTTAACATTCCCCATTTTACGGTTTTTAATTCTAAATTTCAAGATTTAAAATTTGATCGTAATCAAAATACTTAAAAAAAATGGACTTAAGCCAAATTTTGTGATATATTATATTATCATAAAATTATATGGAGGAATGCATATGAAAGCAAAAATAGATCGCGACGGATGCATCGGATGCGGATTATGCGCCGCCACATGCCCGGAAGTATTTAGAATAGACGACGAAGGACTGGCCGAGGTCTATACAGATCCCATTCCTGAAGGAGCTGAAGCTTCAGCCAAGGAAGCAGCCGACAATTGTCCCGTAGGAGTAATTTCTGTTGAATAGTACATATAAAAATTAATTTTGAATTAATTTAATTAAAAGAAATGATAAGTCATAAAAAATGCGGCATACCCTTAAGATATGCCGCATTTTTTATATTTAAAATTTATCGATTATTTTGTTTCGATAATGTATTGATTCAGGATGCTTTCAAGCATTTCCTGTCTGCCGGATTTGTTAGGAGTTACTCCGTTCTTTAATGCGTATGCTTCTAATTCCTTAAATCCGACTTTACCTTCAACGATATCTTTACCGATACCTTCTCTGTAGCTTGCATAGCGCTCAGCTTTGAAGTTTTCAAATACCTTATCCTCAAGAAGCTTAGCTGCAACTTTCAGGCCTCTTGCGAATGTATCCATACCTGCAATATATCCGTAGAATAAATCGTCATCCTCGAATGATGCACGACGTACTTTAGCATCGAAGTTAAGACCGCCTGAACCAAGTCCGCCGTTTAACAGAATTTCATACATAGCAAGAGTAGTATCATAAAGGTTTGTCGGGAACTGGTCTGTATCCCATCCAAGCATAGGATCACCGATGTTGGCATCTACACTGCCCAGTACACCGTTAATTCTTGCCATGTTAAGCTCATGCTGGAATGTATGCATAGCCAGTGTTGCATGGTTTGCTTCGATATTCATCTTGAAGTAAGGCAGTAAGTCATATTTTCTTAAGAAGCCGATTACTGTAGCCACATCAAAGTCATATTGATGCTTTGTAGGTTCCTTCGGCTTAGGCTCGATCAGTAACTGACCGGTAAATCCGATTTCCTTAGCATAGTCAACTGCCATTCTAAGCAGTCTTGCAAAGTTATCAAGTTCAAGAGCAGTATCTGTATTCAGAAGGGTTTCATATCCTTCACGGCCGCCCCAGAATACATAGTTCTCACCGCCGAGCTCCTTAGTGATTTCCATAGCCTTCTTAATCTGAGCTGCGGTATATGCAAATACGGTAGCATTGCAGGATGTTCCGGCACCATGTACAAACTTAGCATCGCCAAATGCATTTGTAGTACCCCACAGGCACTTAATACCGGTGCGTTTCATCTCTTCTTTAATAACGGCTACGATCTCATCTAATCTTCTGTTTGTTTCAGCAAGATCGTTAGGAACTATAGGAGCAATGTCCGCATCGTGGAAGCAGAAATATTGAATCTGCATTTTCTCCATAAATTCGAATGCGGCACGTACTCTTTCTTTAGCCTTTTCCATAACATCTTCGGTATTGTCCCAATGGCGGTTCATAGTATCTCCACCGAAAGGATCTCTACCCATGTAGGTAAAGGTATGCCAATAGGACATTGCAAATCTTAAGTGCTCTTTCATGGGTTTTCCCATTACTACTTCATCGGGATTGTAGTACTTAAATGCGAGAGGGTTCTTGCTTTGAGGGCCTTCATACTGGATTTTGTCAACTTTAAAATATGCCATATTTTATTCCTCCTTTTATAAAAGATTAAATTCTTATTGTTTACACCTAAAGCTCCAAGCCATACAAAACAGTTCAGGTAATCATTGTGTGTTCTATACCAATTTAAATTAACGCACTATAAATATGCTTAACAATTATATGTAATCTGAGTTTTTTGCTTTGTACCTTTTTTACAATTCCTTTGCAAAAATTCTCTTTA
>CAZIHC010000384.1:0-2101 GCA_964538605.1 uncultured Herbinix sp.
CCGATATAATAGCGGAAGCCTGAGAAGAAGGAAGGTATGACAAAATCAAAGCTATGGTCTGGGGATGCTCGTCCTGTATAAAGTTCAGAAGCTGTGTTGCATCCGCCTTGCGGACAAATTCGAAAGGCCGCACCTGTAAAGACGCTGTCAGTTTTCCTATTACTTCCCTGGCTTTTTCAGGTCCCAGGGCTTTCTCCAACAATTCTTTTGCATAAGAGATGCCACCCTCAGCAATATACTGCTGCGCAAGGCATATTTCGTAAAATTCATCCAAAACCATATCCTTTGTTGCAGCAGAAACACTGCGGGTATTGGCAATCTCCAATGTCAGTGTTTCTATTTCATCTTCTCTCAGATGCTTAAAGATATTGGCTGATCGCTCCGGTCCGAGGGTTATCAGCAATATTGCAGCTTTTTGTATTCCAGTTATATCTTGTGCGCCTGCTCTTGCCACTTTCCATATTCCTCCTTATTCCCAATCTTCGCTCAACCAGTTGCGAAGAAGTTGTGCAACCGCTTCAGGTTTTTCGTCTACAAACTTCTCTATCATCCTGCGTACTTCCGATGCATCTGAGAACTCAATATCTTCAAGGGCTTTTTGTTCTTTAGTTGTAGCCAAAAGCTCTTCTACGGATAATTCGGGTTCCAACTCTGTAACCTCCACAGGTTTCATAGCCTTAAATACTACGAAGAATACCATGGCCACTATCAGAACCAGAAGTATAATCTGCAGGTAATCTGTCCATTCTCTGACCTCAATTTCTTTAGGAATAAATACCGGTTGCTCAATTGCCGTAATTTGAATATTGTTTTCCGGTATTCCCGTTGCCATGGATACCATTGCAACAATATCGGGATCAACTTCGAGTTTGGTTCCGTCACTGTTGGCCCTTACATATTCCTCAAATGTCATGTTTTCCAAAGAACCGTTTTGCTCCAATTCTTCTTCGGTAATTGTTTTAATCTTTCGAAGAAGGATGCTTACGGAAGATTCCTCCGACTTTATAGCCCCTACTTCGTATTCTATATTGGTAACCCTTTCATTGGGCAGGTAATCAAATTCTTCAATCTTTACACTGCCACTGGTACTTGAGCTGTCTTCAATCATATAATCCGTTTCGTCGTTTGATGAAGTACCGGGAATTCCTCCCCCTTGTACGCCGACATTCTCGGAATTATATGTATAGCTGTGGCTGTATAATCCCTGATCCTGCCCTTCTGCGGGAATATATTCAGTGTATAATTTCGATACTTTCTTAAAATCCAATACTAAATTCGGCATGATTACCACATCATCATAGCCGCTTTTTATAAGGCCCATATACAGATTGTTAATAATGGTATTCCGAAGCATTTCGCGGTATTCTTCCTTGGATCTGGCGCTTCCTGAATATAAATCCTGGGCCCCTCCGTAAAGCAAATTACCGTTTTGGTCTGCCACTTTTATATTATCGGTTGATTTATTGCCGATAACGGCAGCCACCACTTCCGCAATGGTTTCCGCAGACTCCGGTTTGAAATTCTTATCGACGGTAAGAAGAACACTGGCACTGGTATCTCTCTGACTTGACAAAATAGAATTGGTATCATCTACCGGAATATAGAATACCTCTGCATCCAGGACTCCGTCCATATTCTTGATAAATCTCTTAAGCTGGTTCTGCAGATACAGATTTAGTTTAAGATTTCTGTCACTGTTTGTTGTACTCAGACTGTTATTGAGCAGCTCGTCCAATGAAAGGCCTGTTGAAGGCATATCATTGCTGGCGAGCAGTAAAACAGCATCAGAATATTTTTTTATATCAACCGAGACAGTAAGATTGTCAGAACCGAGTTTATACTTTATTCCTTCCGATTCAAGCAAATTTACTACTTCACTTGCTTCCTTCGTATTTTCTGCTACGGTCAGTTCCCTGTACTCAACACGGTTTGTAATATATATTAATAATCCAAACGCCAATATTATTGCGCTAACCACACTGATAAGAATGGTCTTTTGCTTTGCCGTGTACTTGTTCCAAAAAGCCACTACCTTTTCGGATATTAATTTCAGCCTTTCTGCCATTATCCCTACTCCTAGAACATAAAATTTATGTATTAA
>CAZIHC010000385.1:0-2094 GCA_964538605.1 uncultured Herbinix sp.
AAGATTTTGTAAGGCAATTAAACTTGCAATTTAAAATAGCATGTTTTTTCATTAATTTTTGTTGACTTTTTCTAATAGGAATGTTAGAATATAGTTCGCTTTTTTTAAAAGCATGTATCCTTTGGGTACATTATAACTTGGCAAGATATTGTAACAATATTTCTTGACAAGATATTGTAGCAATATTACTACCAGGAGGAATTTCAAATGATTCAAGTCGAACATATTTCTAAGACCTATAAGGTCGCCAGGCGTAATGCCGGGTTTTCTGAGGTATTTAAGGCCCTTTTTCACAGGCAGTATGAAACTGTCAAAGCTCTTGATGATATTTCCTTTACTATTAACGACGGGGAAATGGTCGGGTATATAGGCCCAAACGGTGCAGGTAAAAGCAGTACTATCAAAGTTTTAAGCGGGATTTTAACCCCGGATGAAGGTACCTGCATCATAAACGAAAGGATTCCATGGAAAGACAGAATAGCCCATGTACATGATATCGGTGTAGTCTTCGGACAGCGGTCCCAGCTATGGTGGGATGTTCCCGTTATAGATTCTTTCGAACTTCTCAAAGACATCTATCGCATTCCCAATTCTGTTTATCGCAATAACTTGGAAGAACTGGTTTCAATGCTGAATTTGGAGCTTATTATAAAAACTCCGGCAAGACAGTTATCCCTCGGACAAAGAATGCGGTGTGAGATTGCAGCTTCTTTGCTGCATGACCCTAAAATACTTTTTCTGGATGAACCGACCATAGGCCTGGATGCGGTATCAAAAATAGCTGTAAGGGAATTTATTCTGGAACAGAATCGAAAGCACGGTACAACAGTTATTCTAACTACCCATGACATGCAGGATATTGAAACTCTTACAAAAAGGATAATTCTTATCGGTAAAGGGAAAATCCTCATGGATGGTACCCTGGACCGGATAAAAAAGCAGTTCTCCACTACAAAACGTCTTACTGTAGAATACCGGGGGGAAAATATAAAAACTTGTGACGGTTTGAAAATCATATCGTATAGCGGTAAAATAACCGTCTTTGAAGTAGATTTAAATATACTAACCGTATCCGAGGCAATCACTCATATTTCAAGACAGGCGGATGTTATTGATATATCCGTAGAAAATCCGTCCATTGATGAACTGGTAGCTAAGCTTTATGAGACTTACCATATTTCATAGCATGTTCTTCACCGGTCTCTTTTTTATTTTTTGATTTGAAGGAGTGATAATTAATGATGCCGGAGGATAAACATATATCAAAAATAGCAAAATACATATCTTTTTTTAGGATAAGATTTATTTCAGGCCTTCAATACCGGGCTGCCGCTTTAGGCGGAGTAGTCACCCAATTTGCATGGGGCTTTATGAGTATATTGATGTTCAGAGCATTTTACAGCGAAAATACAGACGCATTTCCAATGACTTTTCAGGCGGTGGCTTCTTATATATGGTTACAGCAGGCTTTTCTAAGCCTCTTTATGCCCTGGGTTTTGGAAAATGATATTTTTAAGACAATAACCGACGGAAGTATAGCTTACGAATTATGCCGGCCTATCAATATCTACAATATGTGGTTTGTAAAAAATGTGGCAAGCAGACTTTCAAAAGCGCTATTACGGTCAGTACCGATACTTCTTGTTGCAGCTTTTCTTAGAGCCCCCTATGAACTTAGGCCTCCCGCAAGTTTACATGCGGTATTGTGGTTTTTGATTACTGCCTTTTTGGGATTAATGGTTGTAGTTGCTTTCTGCATGATTATTTATATTTTAGCTTTTTTTACTCTGTCTCCACTGGGACTGAGAATACTTATGACAGGCCTTGTCGAATTTTTAGCCGGAGCAATAATTCCGCTTCCGTTTTTGCCGGAAGGAATAAGAATTATTATTGAACTGCTGCCTTTTGCTTCAATTCAAAATGTACCGCTACGTATTTATACAGGCGATATATCAGGCGTTGAAATATATGCGAGAGCCGGGCTTCAACTCTTTTGGTTTATTTTACTGGTTTTTTCGGGAAAACTTTTGATTCGTAAAGCGGAACGAAAGGTAGTTGTACAGGGAGGATAAACATGAAATTATATATTAGGTT
>CAZIHC010000386.1:0-2090 GCA_964538605.1 uncultured Herbinix sp.
AAATTATGGATGATTTCCACTATAGGTGTTGCATTTAATATTGCAATTTACATTGTATAATTTTCATGCACAATTTTCGACAATTTTACTCGCCATCTAAAAGTTTTCCTATTTTAGATTCCCCTATAACCGTTATACCGTTTCTAAAAAGCAAATCTGCCGTTACACCGTAACCGTCGACCAAAGTCCCCGAAAAAGTTCCGTCATAAATTTTCCCAAAACCACAGGATGGACTTTTCTCTTTTAGTATCGCATATTTGCAATTATACATTTGGGCCATCTTTAAGGCTTTTTCTGCCCCTCTGTGAAAATATTCGGTAACATCCTGTCCTGCTTTGTTTATAACCTTATCTCCCACTTTCTCTGCAGGACTTCTGGGAGTACCAAGTCCTCCGAGTAATTCCGGGCATACTGGGATTAAATTATATTTTACTTTCAGCTCGTCCAAACGGGCAAGGTGAATGCTTTTACCGTCATATCTGCAGCCTGCCCCCATAAAGCAGGCACTGATTAATACATTATCTTTTTTATTCATTGTCGATATCTTCCGTACAGTTACTTACGGCTTCTTTTATTTTCTCGTCCATGTTGTCATTCTTTTTCTTTGGCCCGACAAATTTGTTAATAACATCCGGAACCATATCAAGCAGCTTGCTTACACTGTCTTTTTCCCTGACATTAACCACTTTGGATGATCCGTTTTGTATTACAAGGACGGCACTGGGTGTTATTTTTCCACCTAAACCTCCGCCCGCATTGTTTTTCTTGTCTCCGGCAAATGCTCCTGCACCGACACCAAAAGTTACTTCGATCAGAGGCAGAATTATTGTTCCGTCATCGAATCTGACCGCATCCCCTACGACTGTTTTTGTAGTTAAAAAGCTGTCCATTCCTTTAAATAATGATTCTACCGTTGCATTGAAATTGTTATCAGCCATTATAACGCCTCCTTTAATAGTTGATAGTTCCTCTTTAATTCCTTGAATCTCTTGTCTAGCAAGAATTTAATGACGATAAACGCAACCGTCCCTAGTCTAATTCTTCCTCTGACATAATGCGTACCTTCAAAAACTTTGTTTTCAAAATCAGGAGTGATATTTAAATCATTTCCATAAAAACCGTATAAAATACCGAAGAAACCTAAAATTTGCCCTGTACTGCAGGGATCTCCCGTACCAAATACCAGCCTTGATTTCAGTTTTGTCGGTTTTATGTGCCTTAATAATTTTTTGATACAGTCATAAGTAAAGCGAAAACCTTCTTTGTTTACTTCATCAGTGATAAAATCATGTATCAGGGTAATTTTATGCTTTATGCTTCTAAACTTTTGAATTAAATTCTTTATCCTGTCGATAATATTCTTATAGATTTCAACAAGCCGGGTTTTAAACTTAATAAACAGTCTTTTTAATTTTCCTAAGGAAAACTTCTTATCTTTATCTTCCGTATCAGCTTCTGTTTCTTGTTTAAATTCTTCCAAAGCAACATCTTTATAGTCGGATTCAATATTTAACAGAGATGCTTCATCTCTTTCCCGGTAGTTACATGCAAAATTCGTATCCCTGTCTGTATCATTCGTATCCTTGTTAGCTGATTGCTCATTTTTATACGGCATATCATTGTCTTTGGGTAGCACTTTATTCTCGTCCGTATTTTCTTTTGGTGAACTTATATGCCCGGTCTTAGAAATTTCCTTATAAGAGTCTGAGCCGGCATATATGTCAGCATCCTTATGATGTTCTGTTTTATCACTTTTTATTATATTATCTTTCTTAAATCCTGAAGATTTAAGACTGTCAAATACCAATATTCCGAATATCCTGACAAGTATCCTCCATTTACTGTCCGAATGATTTATCTTTGCATGAATTATATGAAAAAACCAGCTTACAACCGCATTTAATTCCAAGCTTTCACCATGACTGGCATTAATCTTATATCTGACAGGAACAAACAGTACAGCCAAAAGGATAATAAGAAGTATACCTATTAATGCCAAAATAAAAATCCCGATTAATTTTAATACAAATAAAAGAACGGATATCATAGTTTATCCATCAACCGCCTATCTTATAACAGCATTAGTTTTC
>CAZIHC010000387.1:0-2086 GCA_964538605.1 uncultured Herbinix sp.
TTATATTTCTTTCCGATACCCAAACTTTCTTGCCGTTAAAGTAAAAGTTTGTTATCTTCCAGAATTTTTCCGGATATAACAAAAGAATATATAAGATTCCAAGTTCTCCTTTTGAAATAGGCCGTACCCGATCATAAGCCTCTATTATATTATTTCCGTATAAAATATCCCAATCGTTTTTTTCCATGACTTTTCTAATAAACTGATACAAGTCGGAGATCTGCAAACCGATTCTGGCTTTTTCAAAATTGGTTGTGGCCATTGATCTGCTCCATTCGGTGGATATGTCGGCAGCCGATATGGACTGATTATTCATCCATCCGGAAGGACCTGCCTTAGATAAGGCATCACCTTTGCTTTTTAACATAATTATATTGTGGTAATTATAATTGCCATGAGATACCAACCGATTTTTAACAGCCTCGTCCATAATCTCCCGGTATGAAGAATCCGCAAGCCTTTTTACTGCTTCAGTGCCCTGGGCATAAAATTCCTCATAAAAATTCAAAAAAAGAAGTTCAAATTCATTCTTTTGCCGTTTATCCCTTATGTATCCCCTGACACGCTTAAGCTCCCTGTTTCGTTTTTCAAAAGTTTCCTGCAGGTCGCCTTCAATATTATGTTCTATTTGTTCAGCGGTAAAATCCACACCCTTTAGTATGCTGTGAATCTTTGCAAGGTTGGCTGATGCCATCTCCACCTGAGAAAGCTCTTTAAGATTGCATTCTTCACCCCAAAACCAGTTCTTAACTATGTATCGGCACCCGGTTTGGTCCTCTGCTATAATGTCATCATCTATGGTTTTTACATACAAATCAATATTATGAAATCCGTGCATATAAAGATGCTCTTTAACAGTGTGTTCAAACATTGCACGGTTCCTTGAGCCCTCATAATATTTAAACAGTTTAAGGCCGCAATCGGTTTCAAGCAAGTAGGCGCCCCTTGCCCTATATATGTTATACACCTTTAGAGGATATTTCTTTAATGCCTCATGACATCTTTCTTCCACAGCAAATCCACCCCCGTGAACTGATAATATCCGTCTACTAATATTATGATATGTCTAATAAATTCATGAATAAAACAAATAATTTTGCTGGATAAACTCTGAAAAAATTTTATTTTAAACTTAATTTAATACTGCAGGCGGCTAATGTTCCAAAAATTAATGTAAAATAATTTAGACCAAGTATACGGATATATACATGGAACCTTTATCTTTTATTTATCTTTAAAATAATTTTCCGTTATAAAAAAGCCACGGCTTGTATTTTAAGGCATGTTAACATGCAGTACAAACCATGGCTTATTCGGTTTATTTTAATAATTGCATTTTTAATTTATATAAGCTTACATCCTATTTACTGTCCATATTTTTAGCCATATTAAGCAGTATTTCCTTATCATTAAGAGACGGATCCTCTATAACGGCTTCCAATAATTGATTTAGAATAGCACCCATTTTCTTTCCCGGTTCAAAGCCTGCCTTTATAAGGTCCTTACCGCTTATATTTAATTCTTTAAGGCTGACGCATTCGTTTTTTAATAATATATCGGTATAAAGTTTTTTTGCCACCTCAAGTTCTTTCAGCATATCATCTATGATTTCCGGATTTTTTCCGCAGATATCCGCATACATTACTTCAAACAAAAGCGGCATATACTCTTTTCCGATCTTTGATGCGGCTTTTCTTATTCCTTTTGGGGTAAGAGAGAAACGGTAATCGTGCCATTTGATAAGATGAACCACCGCTTCCAATGTATCATTGTCAAATTTTAAATCTTTCAGTATTCTCTTGGCCGTTTCTGCCCCTTTTTCCTGGTGCCCGTGGAAATGGTGCTGTCCGTCCTCTCCGACGGTAATTGTTCCGGGCTTTTCAATATCATGAAGCAGCATAGTCCAGCGAAGTATAGACCTCTCCTTGGGGGCAAACCGGTTATCGCTTATTTTTCCCGCCACAGCACTTACTGTTTTTATGGTATGCTCTCCTACAGAATAAATATGATGAAAGTTATTTTGGGGTGTTTCCATCATCCGGTCAAATTCGGGAATTATTATTTTACTGATCCCCAGTTCGTATAA
>CAZIHC010000388.1:0-2054 GCA_964538605.1 uncultured Herbinix sp.
ATATGCCCCTCTTCTTGGCTTTATAGGAGGAATTTCCAACATAATCCCGTATTTCGGCCCATATATCGGCGCAGTGCCTGCAGTTACCGTTGCGCTGACAATGTCACCGTGGAAGGCAATAATGACAATTCTTGTTTTTGCGGTAGTACAACAGATCGACAATTTATTCCTGTCCCCCAGGATAATAAAAGAAAAACTTGGCTTGCACCCGGTCACTACAATTATGGCTGTTATCGCCGGAGGGCGGCTTTTTGGCTTTTTCGGCCTTATTTTTGCCGTTCCGTCAGTTGCCGTAACTAAAATTATACTTTATAAAATCTACCGGATTATCTCAGGGTAAATACATGCCTTTACCTGGACTTTTATTCATCCGGTATTTCAGGTTTTATCCTTAACCGCAATTGAAATGTTGTTCATATTGTAATAATATGTAAGTGTAAATACAAACCGGACAGGATTTGTGAAAGGGGAACCCGTTATGGCGAATGAGGAAATAGGAATCAAAATATTTGCCGGGAGCTCAAGTGTAAACTTTGCAGAAAAAATGTGCAGATATCTCGGGGCAGAACTGGGCAAGTCACAGACAATAAAATTCTCGGAAGGCAATACATTTGTAAAAATTCTGGAAAAGGTAAGGGACAAGGATGTTTATATTGTTCAGACAATCGGTGTAAACCCTAACGATGATTTTATGGAACTTCTTTTCTGGATTGACGCATTCAAAAGATCAAGCGCAAGTTCTGTAACGGCGATTATCCCCTATTTCAGTTATGCCAAAGCTGACAAAAAAGATGAACCGAGAGTTTCAATCAGGGCAAGGGTCTGTGCCGATTGCCTTGAAATAACCGGAGTGGACAGGATAGTTACAATGGATCTGCACAGTCCGCAGATACAGGGCTTTTTTAAAAAACCTGTCGACCACCTGTATGGATTCCCGATTCTGTGTGAGTATATCAAATCCAAGAAACTTGAGAACATCGTTGTAGTATCTCCTGATGTTGGTTTCGCCAAAAATGCAAGGAATTTTGCAACCATTCTCAAGGCACCTGTAGCTATTGGTGACAAAATCCGGGTTGACCATGATGAAAAAGCGCAGATACTTGAAATTATAGGAGATGTCAGGGGCAAAAATGCAGTAATTGTTGACGATTTTACAATTTCATGCGGAACGCTGGTTGATACAGCAAGGGCTCTGAAGGAGAACGGGGCTGAAAAAATTTATGCATGTGTGTCTCATGCACTTTTGCAGGAAAAAGGTCTTAAAGCCCTCGAGGAAAGTGAAATTGAAGAACTGATAATTACTGACACCGTTGAAAACCCGATAGTTTTCGAACATCCAAAGGTAAGAGTGGTTTCCGTTGCCCCGCTCTTTGCAGAAGCCGTAAGAATAATTCATAACAGGGAATCGCTGAGCCGCCTGTTTGAGAATATTGATAGATGACGAAAGAACAAGTCACTTGACGCAATTCTTCTGATTTTAGTATACTTTATTAAGATTAAGCAAAATGTCAAAATTATGTTTATCCAACGTAAAAAACGGTCTTCACTCATAGCCGGCTGAGTGCCGCCGGTATGGCTGAAGACATTAATAATATTTACTGGCCGATAAAACTATATAAAAAGAACTGAAGCGAGGGTTTAGCATGCATAAGTTTGGTGTGAATGAGTTAAGAGAAAAATATCTGTCCTTTTTTGAGAGCAAAGGTCACCTGAGACTGCCCAGTTTTTCGCTTGTACCGGAAAACGATCCCAGTATTCTGCTGATAAATGCCGGTATGACTCCACTGAAACCGTATTTTACAGGTCAGAAAATCCCGCCGTCAAAAAGAGTCACCACCTGCCAGAAATGTATCCGCACACCCGATATCGACAATGTGGGAAAGACATCACGCCATGCAACGTTTTTTGAAATGCTGGGGAATTTCTCCTTCGGGGATTATTTCAAGAAGGAAGCAATTACATGGGCATGGGAATTCTTTACCAGGGTTCTTGAAATACCTGAAGAAAGGCTTTATGTATCGGTTTATCAGGAAGACGATGAAGCATTTGATATA
>CAZIHC010000389.1:0-2032 GCA_964538605.1 uncultured Herbinix sp.
GATTTATTGCATAATTATCCAAAATTTTTTAAGGTAAAACTTTATGATGGGAAGACATATTTTTCTAATTATACGTGGTTTAATGATGCTGTGAATCAATTACTTGAAACGGCAAAAAGAGATGTGAGAGGAGAAGGTTTTC
The DNA here is from genome assembly GCA_964538605.1 of uncultured Herbinix sp. Lineage (GTDB taxonomy): Bacteria > Bacillota > Clostridia > Lachnospirales > Lachnospiraceae > Mobilitalea. The sequence goes on from CAZIHC010000389.1 coordinate 143, forward strand.
CCCCTGACGAAGCTCTTTATTTTTTGGAAATTACCGGTGAAGACAAATTTGAAGGTACTAAGATTAAAACAAATAAACTTTTTCTTAATTCTGAAGACGATGTCAAGGAACTCTGTGCAATGTTAAATCCTGATAATACTGGCGAAGGTGAGGTTGAAATTTCAAATATTTCTATTATTGCTTTAATAAAAATGCCTCATATATATTTTAAAGAAAAAACATTAACAGGCGAAGAACCAGGTAAGGCTCTAAAAGGCTATCGTGAGGTATTCTGGTCTATAGATACGGGCTATAAAAAGACGCCAATATATCAACGAGAATTACTTGAACCAGGAAATATTGTCAAGGGCCCTGCCATTGTTGAAGCTAAAGATACAACCTATGTAGTTCCAGAAAATATGTCTATGGAGATAGACAAGTATACAAATGCCCTTATAAAGGAGGTTTGACCGTGGATAAGGTCCGAATAACAGAATATTTGGATATTGATTTAAGGAAGGAGATGTGGTGTTGTAACCGATGTGGCTCAGAAATAGTTAGTGCGAGGGAGCCCTATATAAAAGGTTGTCTGGTCTACGAAAGACCTGGATCTGAGGTATATGGACCACCTATAGAAGTTGCAGAAGGCCAGTGTGTTTCGTACGCTCCAGACCCTAGTTTTATGCGAATTATCGAAGTGTATTGTCCTGCATGTGGAGTTATGATAGAAGTTCAATATTTGCCGCCGGGTCATCCTATTACCTTTGACATTCAGCTGGACATAGATAAGTTGAAAGAGAGGTATCTAAAGGAGCAGGCATGACGGGAAAACTGCTATTTCGAAATACAATCCAAGGAAAGCATGACGGTAAGTCGTGTTTCGTCCCCTTTATTTACAGACTGGCAAGTAGGATAACAAACACTCCTTTAAAAGACATGGTTTGGGACGCAACATATTACACATATTCAATAGAGAGTGCGTACAGGTTACTTAATTCTAGCGTTATATGCAATGCATTTGACTGCACAATCGAATGCGAGTCATGCGGATGTGAAGTAGTATGGCCCGGTCTATATGAAAAACCATACTTGGCTGGTTTAACAGATTTCACCGCAACAACACGAGAGAATTTTCTAACTTCCGGAAGAATTCCAATCATTTTAGAGGCTACAAAGCGCCTGACAATTTCCTTGGGAAGAGAATGTGCTATTGTAGGAGTAGTTACCGGTCCATGTACACTCACATGTACACTCAGAAGAATTGCTGCTGGTGAAGGCTTTGAAAATAAAAATAAAAACGGTACAGAGATCATATCAATGTTGGGTGCACTCATCATAAGTTATGTGCGGGCTTTATGTGAACTAAAGATCGATGCCGTTCTATTTAGGGAAGATGTGCTTGGCACAGAATACATGGAAGAATTATTACTGCACAAGGATGCTTACAGGCGTGTTTATGGAACCTTATTTAACATCGTGAAGGCGTATAACGCTTTTTCACTGCTTACTCTAAAAAGTTTGCCTGTTGAGACTATTAAGAAGGTGGCTAGTTTGCTAAAAGTAAATGGAATAATTTTATATGGCCAGAATCTAAATGAATCGGACTTGACGCTTTTGAGAGATATTTGCCATCGCTGCAAGATATCAGTTGGTTTACCACTTCCTATAGAGAATGCTAGCCAAGAAACATTGTGGAATCAACTTGATCTTTATGAGTCTTTCATAAAAAAGAACCTTGGTTCCTTCTTTTATACCAGTAACGAAGAAATTCCTTACGATATCTCGATGGAGGTTTTGCATGATCTCTTGGAGAGGTTGCAATAAAGTCTATTTACGGTATAAAAGAATGAGCCTGAGAGAAAAAAATGACAAGGATTATTCCAAAATTAGTCCACTGACCTTGGAAGGAGG
>CAZIHC010000390.1:0-2004 GCA_964538605.1 uncultured Herbinix sp.
GCCGATCAGTATATACGGGGTACTGGATTTATCAAGAGTTTTGTTTTCAACTTTGCTTGGTGTTGCGGTATTGAAAGAAGTACTTTCGGTATATCAGATGGCCGGCCTTGCATTGGTATGTCTGGGGCTTTTTATGCTCAACAGAACAAGAAAGATGTCGTCAAACAAGGCGGAAAGTGTTGAAACAGTGTATGTAGTATTGGCTATATTGTCATGTTTTCTTAATGCTTTGTCGGGCCTTATGGACAAGATACTAATGAAAAGCGTAACCAGTTCTCAGCTGCAGTTTTGGTATATGTTATTTTTATTGCTGTTTTATATGCTTTATATACTTATAGCAAAGACAAAAATCAGGTGGAAAAGTGCTTTTAAAAACGGCTGGATATGGCTTATGAGTTTTCTGTTTATCATTGCAGACAGAGCCTTATTTATAGCCAACGGAATGGAAGGAAGCAAAGTTACGGTAATGACATTAATCAAGCAGTCAGGGTGTCTGGTTACAATTCTGGCCGGAAAGTTTTTATTTAAGGAAAAAAATATTGCGTATAAATTACTTTGTGCAGCAGTTATTTTAACCGGAATAATGATAGGAGTAATATAACGGGATAAATAATATTATGATAAATAGGAGCAGCTAATTATTAGTTAATAGCTGCTTTTATGTATTTTAAAAAGCTTCCAATTTGACGGTTTACTCACATAGGTCTATTTGCTTTGATTTAAATAAGAATTAAAATATATGGGGATTTGACACAATCGATACATGATGTTACCATTAAACTGAACTGCAATTAATATACTGCAATTAATATAGTCCAAATGAAGCAGGACATATACGGGCATGATGCCTTTTTGAAATATTAAGAACCCGTTTTATATTATAGAGATGTTTCAATATATTTAGAAAAGAATTTTATAAAGATAAATTTATGGAGGCAGAAGATTGGAAGCGTGGCTGGTTTATTATAAAGAAAGTGCCGAATACAATAAGCATTATATTGATTTTTATATAGATGAAGGAAAGAAGCTGGGAATAAATTTCAGGCTGGTTCTGATTGAAGATATAAGGTTCGGGGTAGAAAACGGCAGGCTTTTTTTGACTCACCAATCAATGGATTTAAGGCTTCCCGATTTTGCCGTTGTCAGAGCAATATACCCACTTTTGTCAAAACATATGGAACTTATGGGAATTCCGGTCTATAATAATTCTTTTGTATCCGAAATCTGCAACGATAAGGCTAAGACGTATCAATACTTGGCTAAAACAGGAATACCCATGGTGAATACTTGTTTTTACAAGAACTTTCAAGTAAGTAACGGTTTGGATATTTCTGGCCCCACGGTAATAAAAGCAGTGGACGGACACGGGGGCAGGCAGGTATTTTTGGTTGAGAATCATAAGGAATTTGAAGACAGGAAAGACGAGATAATTAATGGTATAGGAAGTTCGGATGTAGTAGTCCAGCCTTTAACAGGGATGAAACATCAGGATCTCAGGGTTTATGTTATAGGTAAAGAAATTATTGCAGCGGTTTTACGGACGTCTAAAGAAGGGTTTAGGGCCAATTTTTCCTTAGGCGGGGATATAAGGCTATATAATCTTAATGAAGAGGAAAAGAGTTTGGTTCAAACAATTATTCGGGAGTTTGAATTCGGATTGGTTGGGATTGATTTTCTTATCGGTGATAAGGGAGAGCTTATATTTAACGAGATTGAAGATGTGGTTGGCTCCCGCATGCTGTATAAATGCTCGGACATTAATATAGTTGAATTATATTTGAAGTATATATTTGAGGACCTCAAAAGAAAAGGGAAGATTAAATAGCTCAATTTAAAGGAATTATCGAAAAATTTTCTTCGTAATGAGAGTACGGATACCTTCTTAAAGTCTTGTTTGGGACAGGCTTTAGGAAGGTTCTTTTTATGACAAAAATAAATGTTGGAAATATGCTTGGTAAGTTGTAAAATTAATTGCCCAAACATGATAAAAAAGAAGTGACTCAA
>CAZIHC010000391.1:0-1988 GCA_964538605.1 uncultured Herbinix sp.
AAAATCAATATGGACATTTGCAAAAGGCCTTAAATTTACTAACATAATGACTTTTCCGGTTCCGATTATTAATTATCAGGATCCGAAAGGACTTGATAAGAATCTTAAGTATACAGGAATTGATTACTCACAGTTTGCATCTCTTCCGACAGTAAACTTGCTTTATATGCTCAGTTGGGATGTTTTGGGCCTGGAAGAGATAGCATCTTATGTAACAAGGAAAACAGACGATTTTGATGAAGTAGGTAAATTTATTGATATAGATACCGTCAGCAATATATATGCTCATCTTAATTTTGCCGGATGTAAACAGGAATCGTTTTTTAGGAACGGAAATTTTGAAGCAGCATATGTTGGTATAAGCACCTGGAAAGGCCGTATCGGTGTAGTTTTTGAATACAGATGCCTTGGCAATCTGGAAGTTTACAATGCTAAGGATAATGCCGATGCTAAAAGTCAAAACGGTTCTTCGTATTATTTCGGGAAAATAATGATTGATACTGCTTCCGGAGTTTTGCTCAGGGCTGATATGACAGAACTGGTCTCGGGAGTAATTGTAAATAAAAAGAACAAGGAAATACCTCAGCAAAAAAGACGTTTTGTACAACTTAAAATGATTTAGAATCGGAAGGATTGGCATAGGGTATGAATGGAGATTTACTGCTAAAACGGTTTGATGATTTTCTGAATTTAATGGAATCGGAACTGTGTCATGAGATGTTGCCGGTACCACTTCAGGAGGCGGCGGTAGCAGGCTTAAAAACCGTCACAGGATATGATATAAAAGGATGGCGGGATTTTAAGGAAAGACTTGCTACGGTACTTAATTCTGCAAATGAAAGTAACATTGAGTCGAAAAAGGATAAACTTCATGGGTGGCAAGATCAATTGAGAAAACTTGAGAAATTTATCAGCCTGATTCCTGCCGAAGCCGGCCGCTTTTATGACGATCAGGTTCAGGATGAAGTACAACCGATGTGTGAGACGGGATTTAGTCTTATTAATGATATGATTGAATGGCTTGAGAATATGAAAGAAGCAGGGAGGTAACATGAGTTATTCTATACAGGTTGAAAATTTAAAGAAAAGCTATAATAACAATGTCGTTTTAAAGGGAGTAAGTTTTAACGTAATGAAAGGCGAAATATTTGCCTTACTTGGTGTAAACGGTGCAGGTAAAACAACAACTCTTGAATGTATTGAAGGATTACGTAAGTATGACAGCGGAACCATCAAAGTGAACGGGAAAATGGGAATCCAGCTGCAAACGGCATCTATTCCGGAGCATATGAGGGCAATGGAAGCAGTACGGCTGTTTGCAAAATGGAATCGGGTATTACCGGATAAATCTATGCTGGAAAATCTGGGAATATATGACTTGGAAAAAAAAGAATACGGAGAGATGTCTACAGGGCAAAAGAGGCGTTTGCATTTGGCACTGGCATTGGTCAGAGATCCGGATATAGTATTCTTAGATGAACCGACTGCAGGACTTGACGTAGAAGGCAGAATTTTATTGCATGATGAAATTCGTAAACTGAGTAAGCGGGGCAAGACAATTATTATGGCAAGCCATGATATGGCGGAAGTGGAGAGTTTATGTAACCGTATAGCGATTCTGAGAGACGGAAAAATAGCATTTGTAGGAACACCCGAAGAACTAAGCGATTATATGGCTCAGCAGTCTACTATTCATATAAAGACTAATTTAGGGACCGATAGTTTTGTATCGGATGACATAAGTGAAACATTGATTATGCAGCTTGTAACATATAAGCAAAAAGGCATTAAAGTCCTGGATGTTAAAGTTGACAGGGGAACGCTTGAGGAACACTTTATCAGTTTATCAAGGGGAGAAAGCGTATGAGAGCATTTTTATATGGGTTAACATTACAGTGGAGATTGGATATAAGAAGTAAGGCCATGTTAATAACGTGTTATTTACTGCCTTTACTCTTCTTTATGTTTATGGGAGGGATTTTTTCATC
>CAZIHC010000392.1:0-1985 GCA_964538605.1 uncultured Herbinix sp.
AGAGAATTTTTGCAAAGGAATTGTAAAAAAGGTACAAAGCAAAAAACTCATATTTGCTTATATAAAAAGTATACTTTACTCTAATCTTGTAAAAAGAACACCTGTCATTATTTGCGATGTTATAAACAAATTAAATTACGATTATGATGCTACATCCATAAAAGATGCAGGCTTTCTTTGTTACTGCTGATTCTCCAGAGACTTTTTGTATGTTCGATATCCGAAGAAGATAGCAACCGAACGTAATACTGTCGCAATAAACAGTATATACCCAACGCTGTTTTATGTCTAAGGATAATCGGACTGTCTTTTTATGTCTCATATATTATAAAATACTTCCCCTATACTCAACCTTATTAGCTTTATTTTTTGATTTAATGTATCTCGACTATTTCAATATCTTTTTCGGCCGCCAAATCAATATATTCATCATCACAATTAACCAAAGGTTTTGATAGTTTTGATATATTATTATAATTAAATGAAACTATGTGTCCAAGGCGTTCATTACTTAACAATACTTCTCTGTCGCAATAGTAATTGATCATATGGCTTACAAAAACCCTGAAAATTTCCTGATCCAAACCAATACCGTTCTCCATAATTTCCTGAATTGCCTGTAAGGGAGAGTATTTTTTTCCGTATGCTTTATCTGAGGTTATAGCATCAAACGTATCAGCTACTGCAATAATTCTGCTAATCAGATTAATATTTTCTCCTTTTAGTCCTATAGGATATCCTGTTCCGTCCACTCTTTCGTGATGAAACAAAACCCCGCTTAATATTTCCATATCAAATTTTCCGGTGCTGTGTAATATTTTATAGCTAATAACAGGATGTGCCTTTAATTTTTCCACTTCTTCCAATGTTAGCTCCTCAGGCTTATTTAACAAACTGTCTTTAATCTTTGCCTTCCCTATATCAAGTAAAAGCGCTGCTTTTACCAGATTTAACAGTTTTGATTCTTTTAAATCCAGCCATATTCCTATTATAAATGAAATAAAAGCCACATTAACGGGATGAGAAATTAAATAAGGATTTTTGTCCTTAAAGTTGCTTAGCAGCGTTAAAATGTTCGTATCTTCATTACGATACTTACATATTTGGGCTGATATTGCATCTATTGGGTCCAGATACAGTTTCCTGCCAAATCTGATATCTTCCACTATGTTCTGCGAAATTTTAATCGCCTGACAGTAGGTTCCCTCCAAACTTAACATAACATCCTCCTTTTCTACAAACGCTTTATACCTATCAAGCCACCCCTTTCTTCTATTGATCATTCTGTTCGTTCAGGCGCACTTGCTAATAAAATTAGTTTCTTCTATATTATTGGTCTACTTAAAGTTCTGACTTAATCTGGTTTTTGCATTGTAATATTACCACTTTTTTTTATTAATAACTGTTTACCGCACGAATCGTGTCTGCTGCCGCACGAATCGTTTATTTATAGTAATTTTTTACAACTATAAACGGTAAATTTACATAATAAAACTCTGCCGCATGGCAGAGTTTTATATTATAGAAGTAATAAATATTAAACATTACTATAAATACCGAATATCTATTGGTTTATATAATACCTTTCCGTATCCTTATCAAAAACATTATATGTTTTATTGTATCTGATAAAGTTTTCACCCACCCTGATTAAAGTATTGTCCTGCATAAGCTCAAAGTCTTCGTAAGTTACTTCGTTATAAGTGATATCATACTGGGAGCCCGGACCTGTATTTTTCCATGGCATAATCTGAATAGGTCTTGCAACATCCTCAAAGGTATTCTTTGTGATAATCGGACGGATTACCCCACTGGCAAGAATAGCTCTGTTGTTTCCGCCGCCACCGTTAACCATGGAAATTTTATTACCCTTAATTACGGGCCTTATCCAATTCATTATCCTGATTGCGTCAGATGCCGTTTTGGTAATAGTATTATTTGTAATATTAATATTTTCGTGGTATTTTCCTTCGGAATATTTATGG
>CAZIHC010000393.1:0-1979 GCA_964538605.1 uncultured Herbinix sp.
GAGTCACTTCTTTTTTATCATGTTTGGGCAATTAATTTTACAACTTACCCTATAAACCAAAGTTTTTTACAAAATTTTGACTCCCCTCATGGCCTGCCCCTGTATCCGGATTTATTTTATAACTTTATGTCCGATTTTACCTTCTTATCCTATTATTACCTTTTTTCATCAGAAATATTTAATAAAACTTTATAATTACAGTACCAAAAAATCATATTCCGGCGTATAATAAACTCCTTATCAAATTACGTTAAACTCATTAAATTTATTTAAAGTAACTGCGTAAAAAATTCATACAATTCCTATTCGTTTCTTTCCCATCTTCCCGAAGCTCCGCTGGGAAGGACCAGACCGTTACCACTTACCGGCAGTCCTATTTCGTCAGCGGTTACCGTACCGGCATATCTTTTCCCTATAGCTTCCGAAATCATATATGACAGGACACCTGCCTGAAGACCGGTAGTATAGGAATTAATAAGGAAGAAAAGCGGATCGTCGCTTAAAAGTTTGACACATAACTGTATTAATGGAAAGACACAATCTTCTATCTTCCATATCTCCCCTTTAGGCCCTCTTCCGTATGACGGAGGATCCATGATAATGCCGTCGTATTTGTTGCCCCTGCGGATTTCTCTTTCGACAAATTTCACGCAGTCATCCACAATATATCTTATAGGGGCGTTTTCCAGGCCGGAACTTTTGGCATTTTCTTTTGCCCATGTTACCATCCCTTTAGATGCATCCACATGGGTAACCGCTGCCCCTGCCCTGGCTGCGGCCAGAGTGGCTCCTCCCGTATAGGCAAACAGATTTAAGACTTTGACCTGACGGCCTTTTTCCTTTTTAATTTTTTCGGAAAACCAATCCCAGTTAACCGCCTGTTCAGGAAACAATCCTGTATGTTTGAAGCTGAAAGGCTGGAGATTAAAGGTTAGCCCTTTGTAGGAAACAGTCCACTGTTTCGGAAGGTCAAAAATCTCCCATTCCCCTCCGCCTTTTGAACTTCTGTGATAATGGGCGTTTACCTTTTTCCATCCCGCATGGTTTCTTGGTGTGTCCCAAATGACCTGAGGATCCGGCCTTACCAGTATATACTTTCCCCAGCGTTCCAATTTTTCTCCCTTTGAAGTATCAAGAACCTCATAATCTTTCCAATCCCTAGCAACCCACATAATACTCTCACTTTCCTGTCTTTTCTTAGTATATGGTACAATAGTAATCGCAACAGTTTTTCTTCCTTAGTATGAATTACATCAGAAGCAAATATCATCTTTACATACTTTAGTACGTTTCCGTAAACTCTAAGTATAATTTACATATTGTCAAGCTCTTAACCATTTCCGGTTTAAAATACTTATTATAATCATATCTGATTATAATATTTAAAATCATTTTTTACCTTATAATAATGTTTAAACCATTAAGAAATTTTCTTATCTGCCTGTCAATCAACTTTAATAACTTAAAGGTTATAAATTTGCCGTATATTACCGGCCCTAATTCATATGTTACTTAATTTAATAAAAGATTCAAAAATAATTATAACCTTTATAAAAAAAGGAATGTCAACAGCAAAATATATTATAAATTTTATATGGTTTTTTAGTTTTATCACAAAAACCTCAAAAAATAAAGGTGTAAATCCACAAAATTTATTTTTTGAGGTTTTACACCATTACTATACATATAAGAACCCTGTTTTTCAATCCCTATATCGTATTAATCTTATATCTGCATTAGTTTTAAAATTTCTTTATATATCATTTCAAATCAGAACTCTATATATTGACAAAACCATGCCCCATAAAGTTACACCTATACTTATAAATTATAAGCAGGAACTTATAGAAGATAATGCCAAATGCAACTGGACTAAGCTCTTTGCCTAACCTATAATAAAATTTAGCCAAAAAACCGGAAAAGGTCTGGCTCTGTTAACTTAGTATGAAAGAAATGAGGCCTGAAAGGCTTCTGGTAAG
>CAZIHC010000394.1:0-1979 GCA_964538605.1 uncultured Herbinix sp.
AAAAAACGGCTTCAGAGATCCTGGACATGAACAGGACAAAAATCGATGTTAAGGTTTGATGCTATGGAAGAAAAGAAAATAAAAAAAGCAACGGCTCTGTCATACACTCCGGGACAGAACAGGGCGCCGAAGGTTATCGCATCAGGCAGGGGGATAGTAGCTGAAAAAATAATTGAAAAGGCAAGGGAAGAAAAAATCCCGGTAGTGGAGAATTCTGAACTGGAGGCAGAATTGTCCGAACTCAAACTTGGGTCTGAAATTCCTGTGGAACTCTATGAAGTGGTTGCGGAAATACTTGCTTTTGTAAGCCGTGTGGATGAAAAGGCAGGAGAAAAATTTGGAAAAGCACAAAAACAGTTCTGAAAGGGTACCCGTGAATAACAGGCAGTTGGGCAAAAAGGGCGAAGAGTTTGCCGCTGAATACCTGAAACGAAAAAATTACAGAATTCTCTGCCGTAATTACAGGGCCGGCAGACTTGGTGAAATCGACCTTATTGCCGCAGATAACAAAAGGATAATCTTTGCCGAAGTAAAAGCCAGAACAGGTAATTCTTACGGTGCCCCTGCAGAGGCCGTATCATACAGAAAGCAGCAGACAATGAGAAAAGTTGCATCGTGTTTTTTAAGGGATTATGACATTGCGGATTCCGAAATCCGCTTTGATGTTATAGAAATAATTATGACAAGGAACTGTGAGCTCGTGGACATTAATCACATCGAAGAAGCCTTTTAGTTTTATCAGTGAATTTTTTACGGAGGACCGTCTGTGATTATAGTTGATGCTCATTGCGACACACTTACCAAGGTTGTGGATAATAAAAAAAGCTTAATAAGCAACTGCTATCACTGGGATATAAACAGAGCACGGAAATATGAAGGTTTTGTGCAGGTCCTTGCTGTATTCCAGGATCCCGGCAGGGAAAAACCGTCTTTCAGAAAAGCGATGAGATATATACATGAAGCAGAAAGCATGGAAAGACAGTATCCTTTTTTGAAAATATGCAGAAATTACAGGGAAATTGAAACAGGACTCATGGAAAAAAAGGTTTGCGGCTTGCTGGCCCTTGAAGGCGGCGACGCTCTTGAAGGAAAAACTGAGAACCTGGATGAATTTTATAACGCCGGTATCCGGCTTATCACACTTACATGGAATTATGCAAATGAGCTCGGGGACGGAGCTGAGATACAGCGTAACGGCGGTCTTACGGCTTTTGGTAAAGACGTCGTTAAATTAATGCAGGGAAAAGGTATGATCGTGGATATATCCCATGCAGATTTAAAAACCTTTGAGGATTGCATGAGTATCAGTACGAAACCTGTAATAGCGTCCCACTCCAATGCGAGATACGTATGCGATCATCCACGGAATTTATATGACTGGCAGATAAAGGAGATAAAAAAGACCGGCGGCGTGGTGGGAGTAAACTTTTATACAAAATTTATCAATAACAGTTTCAAAGCCGGTATTTCGTCACTTGTACGCCATATTGAGCACGTATGTGAAGTTGCGGGGGATGATACTGTCGGTCTCGGGGCAGATTTTGACGGAATGGAATCGCTGCCGGATGAAATTAAGGGTGTTGAGGATTTATATCTTGTTTTTAACGAGCTGGCAAAATTAAACTATTCAGAAGAATCAATCGGTAAAATAGCCGGTGGTAATTTTCTCAGGGTATTCCGTGATGTATTGGTATAAAAAGTGGAATAATACATTATAAAGTATTAATATATTTCTGTTTGTGTGAGAGGAAAAAATGGACAAGGCAAGAGAAACGGCACTTAAAGCTTTGTATGAAACCGATGTTAAGGGCGCGTATGCAAACCTTGCGCTCAAAAAGCTTTTATCTGACAGGGAGCTGGATTCAAGGGACCGGGCTTTCATAACAGAACTGGTATATGGTACGGTTACAAGAAAAATTACACTGGACTGGGTAATTTCCCGTTTTTCAAAGATACAGCCAAAGAGGCTGTCCAACCTT
>CAZIHC010000395.1:0-1972 GCA_964538605.1 uncultured Herbinix sp.
TTGAGTCACTTCTTTTTTATCATGTTTGGGCAATTAATTTTACAACTTACCATCTTGATGAGCTTAAAGAAAAGAAAACTGAAATTGAGGAATATTATAATACCGGAGAATTTAATGAAATCAGCAATAAAATAATCAGGGTAACATCAAGTAATATATATTTGGTATCCGAACCTATCGCTCCCAGCAGGAAAACCAGCCCGAATAACTTTAGAAATGTTTTAATCGGGGCAGTACTCGGGGTGATGGTATCTGTTCTTTCAGCACTTATAAGGGAGTTTTGGTTTAAAAAGGATGTGCAGTAAAAATATACACATGATAGGAGTTAAGATTGCCTATGAAAATACTGAGGATGGATAGTATAAGGAAGAAAATATATGTTTTGATTTCTGTTACTGTAGTTACATCGCTATTAGGAATTTCTGTTGTCAATTACATTATTTCCAAAAGGGAACTAAACCGTTCCAATCTGATTATTTTAAAAAATGCTGTGGAAGCCACCATGGTGGAGATCAACAGGAATTACCGCTATACTTTGGATGAGTCGGAATGGTTGACAGAGGAAGAAGCTAAGTTACTGTCACTTGCAGCCGTTGGAGATCTGACCAAGACTTCGGTAGACGGAGTATCAAGTGCGACTACTGAGTCAAATGATGCCACCAGTTCGGCTACTGCTAACAGCATATATGCTCAACATGCAGTCAACTTAGGCGAATCGGGATATTTTTTCATAATTGATTCGGCAGGCAATGTTGTTTACCATCCATTTTTATCCGGCAATATATATGACCTGAAATCCCATGACGGTAGATATATAATACATGAGATTATAAAACAGGCCAAATCCGGTGGTGGAACCACTCATTACGCCCTGGATGAGGATATCAGCCTTATAACTGACAGCAAGTTGGTTTATTCCAAGTATTTTCCCTACTGGGACTGGGTTGTCAGTGCCGTCATTTATGACAAAGAGCTGGCCAGAGGATCAAATATTATACTTACTTCCAATTTAATCAGTATAGTATTGGTTTTGGCAGCCGCTTTATTACTTAGCCTAAAGGTTACCGGAAGAATTATTGATCCTATAAAAACGATTTCAAAAACATTATCCGAAGTTTCTGAGGGCGATTTGACCGTTGGCAAAATACATATAAAAACCAAGGATGAAATGAAGCTTTTGGGGGACAGTGTCAACCGTCTTGTTGACAGCTTAAACCGGATTGTCAGAATGATTGTAACTTCCGGCGACAGATTGAACAAATATGCGGCTACATTAAAGGAATCTTCCGGGTATGTATCCAAATCCACCTCGGAAGTTGCAGATGCCATATCCCAGATGGCAATGCAGACTGACGAACAGTTCAGGGATACGCTGGAAGGGGTGCAAAAGGTAAATCTTCTCGGAGAAGATATTAAGGAAACTGCCGAAGCTAGCAACAAAATAGGTATTGTAGTCGAAAAAAACATTGAACTGAAAGAACTCAGTCTGTCTTCCGTACGGGAATTAAAAGATGCCGCTATGGAGAATAATGAAAATACCGCAATAATAGAAAGACTTGTAAATAAAATGAAAGAATACTCATCCGATATAGGTGAGATCTCGACCATTATCTCAAACATAGCAAAGCAGACCAACCTGCTTGCCTTAAATGCCAGCATTGAAGCTTCCAGGGCAGGGGAAAACGGATTAGGTTTTGCTGTTGTTGCGGAGGAAATCCGTAAACTGGCCAACGAGACATCCCATGCCGTAAATGATATACATGAAAAAATTGATCAGGTTCAGGAACAGACAGCCGCAGTGGTTAATTTCATATCAAAGAACAGATACGGCGTTGACAGGATTAACCGTTCGGTTGAAAAAACGGAAGAAATTATCGGATTGATTTCCGACGGATTACAGGCATTGATAGAGGAAATCAAAGTTATTGTTGAACATAACCGTATGATAAATCAAAAGAAAGACGAGATACTT
>CAZIHC010000396.1:0-1963 GCA_964538605.1 uncultured Herbinix sp.
CTGCTCTGTGAATTGATATTTGATTTTATTCCGCCGGTTCAGTTACTGTTATATCAAACCTTTCAATATATGTGTTATATTCCATATCCATAGCAATACGTGTAATATAAGTTGTACCCTCTCTACGTGCCGTAATTTCACCCGTATAATAACCTACATCGGCGATTGAAGGTTTGTTTGAAGTATAAATAACCGTATGATTAGACGTGTCGTATTTGTTTTGTTTTTTAAACACCTCTCCATCTGCCAGTTGAATATTAGCATTTATTTTCTTATTATCAACCACTTTAACCTTTAATTGCAATGTGTATTCTTCGTCATAAGGAGTCGTCATATAGCAAGTGATAGTAGCGGTACCGGCCTTTTTAGCTTTAAGTTTACCTGTTTTTTTATTTATGGAGACTATAGATTTATCACTTGTTTTCCATACATAGTCAGAACCACCGACATTATTGTCAATCTGAGGATAGAAGCTTGTCCCTGCTTCCATAGTTAATGATTTATGCTTAAATACGGGAGCCGTTTCTTCGTCGTCTTCGTCTCTCATAGTCCCCCAAGTAGGAAGAATTATTATAGCCTTGACTGTTCCTGTAATTGGCTCTATGCTTTTATCTTCCGGGGTAAAAACCCACTGCAAATCGAACATCCCAAGTTTGGAGCTATCATAATTCGGGTAAGTGTATTTGCCTTTTAGTTGTTTGTTCCCTTGATATATTGCGGGCATTGGATAATCTTCATTGTCCTTTATCTTGCTTCCGTAAGCAAATGCAAATATATGATTGTCAAGATATTCGGAAACAATAATTGATTGTCTTGGATCTTCTTGATTAACTATTACTCTTGCCCATGCCGTTGTTGGCATAAACGCCATGATTAAAGCTATAACTATACATATTAATCTTTTCATTTATATCACCCCTTTATATTATTATATCATATATTGATTATTTTTCTACATAATTATACAAATTTTAGAAACCTGCATTAGTTAATCTAGCATCAATCTCCTGAAGATATAATAATATAGGAGCGATTAATTCTTCGTAACGTAAGTGGTATGTATAATCAATAATTGTGCTGTCTTCATCATATCCGATTATATTACCTTTATTATCTTTTATAATGCCTTCATATATCGGAGCCTTTACCAATCCTGCAAATTCAACGTCCGATATGCCGCACTCGTTCATGATTTTTTCTATCTCTTGCGCTATAAATCCTGTATGGAAGCGTCCGGAGGTTCCCTGTTTCATTTTAAATACTTTTGGAACAAGTTTTTTAATAAATTTCAGATATCTTTCGTCCATTTCTTTTATATTTTCTTTTAGTCTCTCATCGGATGTTGTTACCCATCCACTAACGCCATAACCACCAGCCCAGGGATTTCCGCTAGAACCAATATACATTATCGTTGATTGACTTCCGATAAAATTATCATTGACAGATATATATGCATAGCGCGTTAAGGCGTTATTGTATATATAATTCGAAATATCTGCTCGAAATGCTGCGCCTGCGTAACTTACAGATTGGCTTCCAATATTACCAGCATTTATCGGTGCGTATCCATTTATAGTATTACATTGTAAATTACCATAAACATCTATTCCGCCCGGCCAAATATCCAGCGTAATTGACCCGCCAGCATTTCGGCCTCGAATATAAGCACCATTAATTTCAAGTGAGCCAACTCCCGCACCCGACGATGTTATTACAGTACCGCTTATATTTCCGCCGCTTATGTTCGGACTTACGATAGTGTTTCCGGACAATGTTCCTGTAAATGTTCCATCCGCACCCAAAAGCGTACCGGTAAATGTTCCAGATGCGGCGACAAGCTGTCCGCTAAATTTGCCGTTGGTAGCTTCCATTGAGCCATCTGACAGTATTTTAAAATATCCGTTTGCTGTAACAAGGCCCTCAAGCTGTATATTGTCAGCCTTAATTTTAATGTTTGTTCCCT
>CAZIHC010000397.1:0-1961 GCA_964538605.1 uncultured Herbinix sp.
CCACTCTCTATTATTTACATATCTAGGTTCTGCGTACATCGCAATTAGCTCATTTTTATTTGAAAAAATACACAGCCAAAATAATAGAAGCAGGACATGCCATTTTTTACTATGGAATATATGTAAGCATTTTCATAAAATCTTCACAATAATTTGATATAAATATTATAAAGTAAAGTAAAAATATATGCAAAGGTGGTATTTAAGTGATGAAATCAAATATTTCTATAAAAAAGAATATAAAAATGCATAAAACTATGAAGTTGGTATTTACTGCTGTTGTGGTTGCCGCAGTTTTCATTATAGGTTATGCTTTTATAAAATTTAATACAAAAGAAAATGTTCAGGGAGATTTAATTATACAAAAAAGTGAAATTTCCGAAACCGTTAAGTTTTATCCGTATAATATAGGAAAGACAAATATGGAAGTCATGGCGGTAAAGGCAAGCGACGGAACGGTCAGAATTGCATTTAATACCTGTCAGATTTGCTATGATTCCGGCAGAGGGTATTATAAGCAGGAGGGTGACGAACTTGTATGTCAAAATTGCGGGAACAGATTTTACATTGATCAGTTGGAAAAGATAAAAGGCGGATGTAATCCGGTACCTATAACTAAAGAATATAAAAGTGAAGATGATGAGAGTATTATAATTACTCAGGCTTTCCTTGAAGCGAATAAAGCATTGTTTGGAAATTGGAAAAAACAATAAAACTACATAAACAGGTTAAATAGGTGGATGCAAATGGAGCAAAGATTGATAAAAAAAGTTCTTCTGATAGACGGTATGTCATGTACAAGTTGTGAAATGAGAATAGAAAATGCCCTAAAAAAACTTGAAGGGATTGAAAAAGTCAAGGCTGTTTTTGGCACCTCCAATGTTTATATTACCTATGACGCAAATGTTATAAAACTTTATGATATAATACAGACAATAGAAAAATTGGGTTATGAGGTTAAAAATAAACCTGATACTCCAGGGGCTCAGAAACCAAATGTCAAAAGTCGGGAAAATGAAACAGCAGAAAGGAAAATGGCTAAACTTAAGAGAAATTATAATCGTAGTAGGTTACAAGGCCGAAAAACTCATTTCTTATATCAACTCACTTGATGTCAAAACCCCCATAACGTTTATTAAAAACGATTTTTATGACAAGACCAACAATATCTATTCCTTGTACATAGCACGGGACTGTTTACTTAAAGATGATACCCTTTTGTTGGAGTCGGATTTGATTTTTAGTGATGGGGTTCTTAGAAGGCTCATAATCAATCCCTATCCTGACCTGGCTTTGGTAGCCAAATACGAAAACTGGATGGACGGAACTGTTGTTACCATAGACAACCAAAATAATATAACCAGTTTTATTGATAAGAAGGATTTTGATTTTAATAATATCCAAAAATATTATAAAACCGTGAATATCTATAAATTCAGCAAGCAATTCTCACAGCAATATTATGTACCTTTTCTAAAAGCATATATCGACTCCAGGGGAAGTAACGAATATTACGAACAGGTTCTTAGAGTACTAAGTGCAATCGAAAAGTCTTCAATCAAAGCAGAAGTGCTTGAAGGAGAGCCGTGGTATGAAATTGACGATGTGCAGGATCTTGATATAGCTGAATCCATATTTTCTGAAGATGGGTTTAATAAAATAAGAGTAAGGTATGGGGGTTACTGGAGATATCCTAAGCTGATAGACTTCTGTTATCTGGTAAATCCTTTCTATCCTCCAAAGAAAATGATTGAGGAAATAAAAAGCAATATAGGCACATTAATATCAAACTATCCGTCCGGAATAGAAGTAAACAGCCTTATAGCAGGTAAATATTACGGACTCAAAAAAGAGCATGTTTGTCCCGGTAACGGGGCATCTGAACTTATAAATTCACTTATGAAGACAGTCGAAGGCAAAATCGGACTCATTTATCCTACCTTTGAGGAATACCCGAACCG
>CAZIHC010000398.1:0-1954 GCA_964538605.1 uncultured Herbinix sp.
AATTTACGGTAAAAAACACCACAGATACCTTAAGAAGTTTACTAAGAAGTAAAAAGCTTGCCGATTATTATGAAAGCGGAACACTTTTGATTTTTCGTCTGTCGGTTGATGATTACCACAGATATTGCTATATTGACAGCGGAAGAAAATCAGAAAACTACAGAATAAAAGGAGTATTTCATACGGTAAATCCGATAGCCAACGATGTAGTACCTGTTTATAAAGAAAATACAAGAGAGTATTCAATCCTGCACAGCGAAAATTTTGGGAAAATCCTGATTATGGAAGTGGGAGCATTACTGGTAGGCAGGATAATAAACTATCATGAAAAGGCTTACGTAAAAAGAGGCCAGGAAAAAGGCAGATTTGAATTTGGTGGTTCTACTATAATTGTATGTCTGGAAAAAGACAGAGCAGTAATTGACAATGATATTATGCAGAATTCTCTAAATGGCATCGAAACTCTGGTAAAGATGGGCGAGAAGATAGGAATAGCTACGAAAAATAATCAGTAAAAAAATATAAAACCGTCATAAGAAGGGTTCTTCTTGATGGCGGTTTATTATTTATAAAGGTAAAAGAGTTGATTAATAATAGATTATTCAATTGATTATACTGGATAGAGTGTATGAATATTTAATATTATGGTATATGAAAGATCCCACAGATTATATAAAGAAAATGAAGGGTTCAGACAAAGATTTGGCTGCACATTTTAAAATTATTTATCATAGAGGCAGGACTCTCTACGGGAAAGATATAAAGGACGTTTTTTGCGATATAAGTGAAGAGTATTATAAAGACAGTATTTTAAATGACGTTAAAGGGGCAATCGAAGAGATTTTTGACAATCCGGTGTATAATATCCTTAATCTTTGCAGGGTATTGGCATACGTAAAAGAAAACCTTATATTATCAAAGGAAGAAGGCGCAAGATGGGGGATATTAAATGCTCCCGAAAGATATAGAAGTCTTATTACCGCTGCACTGGATGAATATATAAATAATACGGTAATGCAGTTAAATAAAGACCTGGCATCGGAATTTTCCGGGTATATGTTGGCTTGTATAAATAAGTATTACTGATAAATATATGTAATAAGACATGTAATTTTTTGCATAGTATAGGATAATATAAGAGTATAATAAAGAAGTTATGAATGTTTACGGCTGTGTGCATCAGGATTAATTTCATAAGGAGTTGAAATTTTGTTTGACAGAAAATCAAAAATTTATAGGGCGACTGCCAGAGTGTTCAGAAATACAGTAATAAATCCCATAAACAGAAGAAGATTAAAGAACCATGATTTTACAATTCTGTCGAACAATTGCACCGGAGGTTTAATTACTCACGATTTAGGCAAAAGGTTTTTATCACCTACGGTTAATCTTTTCATTAAGACACCGGATTTCGTAAAATTCTTAAGCAATCTTGATCATTACCTGCAGCAGGAAATCGTAGAGATACATAAGGAAGGAATTGGCTATCCTGTCGGTAAACTGGATGATATTGAGATTTACTTTATGCATTATAAGGATATAAATGAGGCTAAAGAAAAATGGTATGAAAGAAGCAAAAGGATTAACTATGATAATATTTTTGTCATTATGGTGGATGATAACAGGTGTACAAAAGAAACTATAAAAGAATTTGAACAATTACCCTTTAAAAACAAGGTGCTTCTTACAAATAAACGCTACAAAAACTGCAAAACTGCTTATTACATAAAAGGATTTGAAAATAAGGAATATATTGAAGATATAACTATGTATAAAAACATCTTTGGACAGAAATATTATGATAATTTTGATTATGTCAGTTGGTTAAACAAAGGCAAATGATAATGAAAAATCTGATAATGAAACTTATTTGATAAAAGTTAAAGGCAAATTTAATAATTAGTAAAGTAAAATTACCCTTGCTTTGCTATTGGCAAGGGTAAAATTATGCATA
>CAZIHC010000399.1:0-1953 GCA_964538605.1 uncultured Herbinix sp.
TTCTGGACAAATTTATTGAAGAACGCTATGCAAGCTACAGAACCGGTATCGGTAAGGACATTGTGGAAGGAAAAGTAGGGTTCAGAGAACTTGAAGCATATGTTCTTGAACACGGGGAACCAGAAATTACTTCCGGAAGACAGGAAATGCTGGAAGCCATTCTCAACCAGTACATTCTTGGTCTGAGATAATCCGGAAACACAATTCTGAAAAGCCGCTTTATGCGGCTTTTTTTTTTCAGGATTCTTAATTATGATACTAAAATTATACACTGTATTATTTTTGCCTGATATGCGTCTGAATGATGGTTTATTGACAAGGTTCCAGTATGTTGAGGAAAAACTTGTTGAAAAAAAAGGAAAATTGTAGTAATATTACTTTATCCATTTACATTTGAGGTGACCCGTTTTGTCACACCCCAACAATACACTTCCGAAAAATGAAAACATAAAGAAAAAAATGTTACCGTTCTATATACTGCAGGTTCTTGAGGAAGAGTCGGATGAGGAAAACCCGCTGCTTCCGTCGGAAATCCAGTCAAAGATAAACAAAAAATTCAGTGGAAAGCTGGTAAGTAAAGTTGATACCATTATTGAAAACATACATGCAATTAACGAGTTTTTTTATGACAGGTTTGACGGTGTGGACGTGATCCAGTCCAAAATTTTGGAGAAAGCTGAAAAATATAAAAACAATACCCGGTATTATCTGGCTGAACGAAGGCTGGATTTTTCCGAGGTAGTATATCTTACCGAACTCATTCTTAACTCAAAAACAATAGAGCCCCAGCATGCACAGCATACGTGCAACAAGTTGCTGGGTTTTCTCAGCAAATACCAGCGGCAGGCAATAAAAGGAACTGTTTTGCAGGACGGAAGCATGAAAACGCCGAATAAGGAAATTTATCTGAATTTCGAAAAAATACAGCAGGCAATAGCTGCAAGACAGAATATCGAGTTCATTTACTGTGAGTATAATCTGAAAAAACAACTGGTCCCAAGGAGAAGAAATTACAGGTATATTGTAAGCCCATACGGTGCCGTATGTTCGGGCGGATGCTACTATCTTGTCGGTTATCACTTGCCGACGGGGGAAGTCAGAATTTACAGGATGGACAAAATCAAAGATGTGACAGTCAGCGATACCGGATATTTCATGGATAAAAATTTCAACCTGGAACATTATGTCAGGAATTCGGTTTTCATGCATACCGATGAGAAAAAGATCCGGGTCAGGCTCAGATGCGGAATGGATATATTGGATGACGTTATTGAACGTTTCGGAAACTGCATACTCCATCCCGATGAAAACAGTGAGCGGCATTTTATTGCAGAAATTCCTGATACTACAAGGCAGGGCATGCTTTACTGGGTTCTTCAGTTTTCTTCATCCTGTGAACTGCTTGAACCGGCAGATCTCAGGGAAGAAGTACGGGCTACCCTTAAGCAGGCTTTGCAATTGTATGAAAGATAAACAATTTCATTAATTACTAAAAACATGCTATAATAAGAACAATAATAGTGAAATGAAACGCAGAAAAAGAACGGGTTTAATAATTTTACGGGCAAACTGATTCTGTCAGTCTGTACTGTTGTACATGGTGGGATAAATGCAGGAAATTGTCAGTGCAGTTGCAAGACAACTGGTGTTTTCAATATTTCTTGACTATAAATATATAGCCATATACCTTTTTATATATATAATTGTCCGGGCAAGGCTCGAAATTATATACGGGTTTGAACAGTGCATCAACGGATGCGGAAGAAGGGATATCCGTCAGGTAATGGAGGAGCTTCTGCTGGCAGGACTCCTTACAGGATTTTTCGGCGGTATCCTGACCGTAAGCCTTGGCATATACATCGAGCCTGAAGGACTTCAGGCTTTTCTGATTGCAATGGTCATACTGGCGTTGTTCAATCACCGTTTTGTCAATCCGTCGTATGCAGGCGGGCT
>CAZIHC010000400.1:0-1938 GCA_964538605.1 uncultured Herbinix sp.
ACTAATTTATACGGAAAATACATAACATGCGGGGACAGGCAGGAAAGAATCATCCCTTTCGGTTCGGCAGCCAAAAGAGCCTTAAAAGCTTATTTGGACATACGGGAAATGGCTTTTAATAAAAAGAACATGGATTATCTTTTCCTGAACAGTCACGGAGAGCAATTAAGCAGGCAAGGCTTTTGGAAAATCCTGAAAGAATATGCAAAAAGGGCAGGAATAGAAGAGATCAATCCCAATACTATCCGCCATTCTTTTGCAGCCCATATGTTAGACAACGGGGCCGATATCGGAGTTGTTCAAAGATTTTTGGGATATACCGATTTTTACATTACTCACAGCAATCAAAACATCCGTGAAGTATATATGAATACTCATCCCAGGGCATAATTCTTATAAATAAAATCGGGTATTAAAAACAGTTGTGCAATTAATAACACGAAAAAATAGAATTTGTCAAAAGAAAAAAATACCTGCAGTTATTTTTGCAGTAATAAACGGAGAAAATTTATCATGTATCCGTTTTATGATGCTTAAATAACGGCAGGTTTTATATTACAATAAACCAATATTTATTACAATAAATCCGCAATGGTGTAAATCAATTTCTCAGATTCTTCCCAGCCGAGGCAAGGATCAGTTATGGATTTGCCGTATACATGACCGTTTACGGGCTGACTGCCGCTTTCAATATAACTTTCAATCATTACCCCCTTAACCAGTTTGGCTATATCCGGATTTATTCTTCTGCTGTGAAGAACTTCTTTGACTATTCTCGGCTGCTCGTCATATTTCTTATTGGAATTGGCGTGGTTTGCATCTACGATAGTGGCAGGATTCTTTAAATTCCTTTCCTGATACATATTAAGTAAGCGGATAAGGTCTTCATAATGGTAATTGGGTATGGCCTGGCCATGCTTATTTACGGCACCCCTGAGAATAGTATGGGCAAGAGGGTTTCCCGAAGTTTTTACCTCCCATTTTCGATATAAAAACGTATGGCTTGCCTGAGCGGCTACGACCGAATTTAACATTACCGAAAAGTCACCGCTGGTGGGATTTTTCATGCCGGCAGGTATATCCATACCGCTTATTGTAAGTCTGTGCTGCTGATTTTCAACTGATCTTGCACCGACAGCCACATAAGAAAGTACATCCATAACATAAGGCCAATTTTCCGGATATAGCATTTCATCCGCTACCGTAAGCCCTGATTCGGCAATGGCCCGAAGATGCATCCTTCTCATGGTTATAAGGCCTTCCTGCAGATCGGGTTCTTTTTCGGGATCGGGCTGATGAACAACTCCTTTATAGCCTTCTCCTGTGGTTCTGGGCTTATTTGTATATAATCTTGGTATAATTATTATTTTATCCTCAACTTTTTCCTGCACCCTGGCAAGTCTTGATATATAATCACATACGGCATCCTCATTATCGGCCGAACAGGGCCCGATTATAACAAGAAATTTATCTGATTCCCCTGTTATAACTTCTTTTATTTTCTTATCCCTTTCTTTTTTTATTAATGCGTCTTTTTCCGGCAAAGGATAAGCTTTTCTTAACTCCTCAGGCGAAATTACTTCTCTGATAAATTCGAAGCTCATTTCTATCCTCCCTTCTAGATGTTGTTTCATTTTATAATTTTTTAACTTAATAGTCAATCCAGTATTTGTATAAAAATAATATTTAATATTTTAAATTTATAGTGGGATTTTTTAATAAAAATGGTATACTTATTAATGTACGTTATTTTAATAATTAATTTTATTTATGAACGGGAGAGATACCTATGCAAATGTACGATTTAATAAATAAAAAGAAAAATCATCATGAACTTAGCAAAGAAGAAATAGAATTTATAGTTAACGGCTATACCAAGGGAGAAATTCCCGATTACCAAATGTCCGCATTTTTAATGGCCGTATGTCTGAATAAAAT
>CAZIHC010000401.1:0-1930 GCA_964538605.1 uncultured Herbinix sp.
CATACTGTCTATATCAATTCGCAAATTACCGTCACTGTACATTTTCAGTCGCAGGTAAGCGTTAAGTACTCCGGTACTCCTTGCTTCATAAAGCATTTCACTGCTTGCATTGGCTATCATATCTTTTAACATGGTAAGCCTTTCTTCATCCATACCTTTACCGTTATCGGAAATCTCAATCAGCAATTCCTTATCCTGTTTTGTAACGGTTACGGATATTACTCCTTCTTTATCGGTTTTTTCAAGCCCGTGGATGCAGGCATTTTCAATAAAGGTACTGATCGATAATTTGGGAATCAGGCATTTTTTGCAGTCATCCATTACATAATGATAATATTTTATCTTATCCCCAAATCTATATCTCTGAATATGCATGTAATTATCGATAAATCCCATCTCTTCTTCGACTGTTATATAATCGTCTCCCCAAGTCATGCTCTTTCGGAATAAAACTGCAAGTTCACCGATTATATCCGCCGTTTCATGTTCATTTTTCAATAAACTTCTCATCCGAATAGATTCTAATGTGTTAAACAAAAAATGGGGATTTACCTGACTCTGCATAGCCTTAAGTTCAGCGTTCTTTTTTGCCAGTTCCAGTGCCTGTTTTTCTGCCTGGCCTTTAAAAACTACTTCTATAAGTTCTTTTATCCTTGAAACCATCAGATTATATCTGTTTATTAACTTGCCAATTTCGTCTTCCCCTTCATTTATATCAATAACTTCAAACTGTTCTTTTTCCACTTTACCCATATAAGCCGTTATAATTGAAAGCCGCTTACTTATGGATCTGCCCACAAAATATATCAAAACTGTCGGAATAAAAATACTAATAAGTATTATTGGGATTAGCCATTTATTCATATAGAGAACCGACCAAAAAGGAGTTTCTTCAGCCATTATAAGAATTTCCCATTCATCAAAACCCGTCTGAAAAGTCATAGACATGGTGGCATCTTCAGTCCTTACGGTGTTTGCAGGTTCAAATTCTTTAAGGCCGCTGGTTCCCGGTAAATTTGAAAACAAAATATAATCCTTATTTCTTACATAAATTTCACCTTCTATTTTTTCATTTAGGACATCTTTCAGCATATAGTTATAGTCCAGATCAACTTTAAGTATCTTTACCATTCCCCGTTTATCAAAGTTGTTCAGTTTTCTTATAACACTTATTGTTCTGCTGGTACCGCTTCCCGGGATATGCTTTTTTCCGCTGTCATAATAAGTATATAAGAAGATATCCTGTCCACTTTCGATATATGCCTTATACCAGTCTTCACTTTTTGCTGTTTCCAGTCTAGCTATACTGCCTCCGTTAACAAGAGTGTCATTATCCGCATAAATTACTATTTTATACATCCTTCCATAGTTATAATTGTAACTTATGCTTTTATATTTGAGCATTTCTGTATATTTTTCATAATAATCAAGATGGCTCTTATAATTATAGGAAAGAAATTCATCGAGTTTCTCGTCAGAATAAAGGTTATATGTAAATAAGATACATCCCTCTACGGTGTCGGTAAGATTGACCTTAATCCTCTCCATAGTATTGGTAAGATCCTTAAGATAGTCTTCCTGATAATTTTGGTGAACCGTATACAGAATTATAGAATCGATTAATATGATAGGAATCAGTACACAAAAACAATAAATCAGGAGTAGTTTAGTCCTGATTTTAAAGTTATTAAAACTAAATCTTTTCATATCCATTATCCTTTATAAATTACACAACATGATTTACAAGATTAAAAATATTTACAACTTATTTTACATAATAAACGATAAAATAGCAAGTTAGTCCCATAAAAAATATATAATTTATTAGCTTTTTTATCAAAGAATTTAAGCAATATTTTAAACTCATCCATGTTTTTTGGTAGTATAAAATATTTTGTGTAAACTCGGTTCTCTAGTTAATACTAGAAAA
>CAZIHC010000402.1:0-1929 GCA_964538605.1 uncultured Herbinix sp.
TCCGTCACCTT
The DNA here is from genome assembly GCA_964538605.1 of uncultured Herbinix sp. Taxonomy (GTDB): domain Bacteria; phylum Bacillota; class Clostridia; order Lachnospirales; family Lachnospiraceae; genus Mobilitalea. The sequence goes on from CAZIHC010000402.1 coordinate 12, forward strand.
CATATATAATATTTCCTTCATATTAGTACTTGTTTATGCCCATTACAGGTATATATCCATAGGCATCCAATTCCACCCCATTGTTTTTATAGGCGACCATCCTCCTGTAAATAAATCCCGACCTATACAATTCATCCTCCCTGGGAAGCCCGCCATTGCCAATCAGGAGAATTTTATTGCCATTATTGATATTCAAATCGCCTATTATGGGATTAAAAGATGCAAAACTATCCAACAGCTCAAACACATTCACATAGATCCGATTCACTCCCATGGATTTCAACTGCTTATAAATAGGCATATAATTAAACGGAGCTATCAAAAAACAAACCGATTCATTTTGTGAATAAATAGCATACGCGTCATCCGGCGAATAAACCTTTTTATTAAAATAATAAGTGCCCCACTTTTTGTCGTCATTGTCTACATATCCGATGATTGAGACCTTTTTCATATTTTCTATTATATTCTCAATACCTTCAGCTCTTTTGGAACATCCAAAGATTAATATGTTTATATTCTCAGTATTCATATTGCTACCTTTTCTTCAAACTTAATCAAAATTTTTCGGTATTTTCACACGCCGTTAATTTTAGCTATATTAAGCCCCATATTCAATATTTTATAATCCATAGATAATCTTGCTTTCAGGTATGCCTTGTTCTGATATATATCTATAAACCGACTCGGCTACCTTCCTGTCTTCAATGGCAATTACAATCTTGTCAAATTCATGATTCCTGATATCCTTTGGATCTGTTACAGGCAAGCCTGTCTTTTTATACTCTTCAAATTTAACATCAAACCACGCCGCCATGCGGTAATAATTATTATTGGTCAGCTGGTGCCAAAACGCCTTTCCGACTTTACCCGCGCCGTATAAAGCTATATTGCGCACCCCCTCCAATTTGGCAAACGGAAAAAAGTAATGCGCTTTACCTCCTTTTAAAAACTTCATATTCTCATTAAACAAAAACTCTTCCGGGCTATATTTCATAATATCGGAATATATGTCAAAATTACTGTAGTAAAACTCTTTGCCATGTTTTCCGATATTTAAATCTCCGAATGCCTTATCTTTTAAGAAATTATAAACAGCGGAAAAATTATAAAAGCTTTTTTGCTTTCTTAGGGCTGCAATACAGGATGACAAACATTTGCTCACAAAGCTTCTTTCAACCGATTGGTATATATTCCTGGTATATAATTCATTCTGTATGGCGATAAGAGCCTTATAAAAATCAAATGAAGGCTCGGTAAGATTACTCATTCCTTGCAAGCTGTCGGGATTGTTTATACGGTAATAAACCAGTCTTTTATTTAATATGGCTATATGCCCGGCAAGAATAAGCGACATATTGGCAAAATACTCATCATTACATCTTTTAATCTCTTGAAATTGTATACCGGTTTCCTCGACAAAAGACCTTTTATATAATTTATTCCATGGTACGCCTATGGTAATTTGGAAAATCCTTTCAGGCACGTCTTTATACGAAAAATCATATGGTTTGGCGGTAGTGTATTCGCTTCTAAGAAGCCATGTCGGCTCCTGTATTTCTTTTGTGACTGAGTCAAACAAATACCCGTTACAGATGACAATATCGGAATTATGTTCCTTAGCCTGTTCATACATATCTTCCAGCATGGTATGCTCAAAACAATCATCTGCATCAAGAAAGCAAATATATTCACCGCAGGCTTTTCTCATACCGTTATTTCTCGCTGTACCTGCATATTGATTTTCCTGTTTTAAAAGAAGAAACCGATCATCTTTCTGAACATATTCGTCAAGAATCTTACGCGAACCGTCCGTGGAACCGTCGTCGACCAAAATAACCTGTATTTCTTTAAGTGTCTGGTTCCTGACTGATTCCAGGCATTCTCTCAAGTATTCCTGCGCATTATATACCGGGAT
>CAZIHC010000403.1:0-1927 GCA_964538605.1 uncultured Herbinix sp.
AGAAGAGAATAAATGAGGCATTTGAAAAGATTTTGCCGGAAAAATCGGAGTTTGAACTGTAATGAAGAATTACAATAAAACTATGAAAGGACTCGTTTATGATTAAAGACTTGGTCAGTATAATAATACCTGCATACAATGTTGAGAAGTATTTGGACGAATGCATGAAGACTGTGGTTAAACAGACATATAAAAATATAGAAATTATTCTAATCAATGACGGGTCTACAGATAACACCGGCCATATCTGCAAAAAGTGGGAGAAAAAAGATTCAAGAATTAAATATATATCCAAAAAAAACGAAGGCCCGGGCATAACGCGAAACAGGGGAATAGATATAGCCAAAGGAGAGTATCTCTTTTTCCTGGATTCGGATGACTGGATAGAATTAAATGCTATTGAAGAGCTGCTGAAATTGGCAAAGTCATCGGATGCAGATGTAACGGCAGCAAATTATTTCGAGGTTGATGATGTATCCGGACAAACGAAGAAAATGCAGCGCAGTACTTTAATTAAAGACATAATAGAAACAGATTTGGACAGAAATATTTATTTACAGTATGGTTTTGTAATGGTGTGGGGGAAGCTGTACAGGCGCAAATTTATGACCTCCAACCAATTATATATGCCGGGCATCCCCCATGAAGACAATGCAATATTTCCGATGGTGGTATTTCTGGCAAATAAAATAGCCTGCAGCGATCTTCCGATATATTTTTACAGGACAAACCGGGCCGGCAGTATTATAAGCGATTACAGAAGCAGAACATATATGGCGGATGCATGCGGATATTTTATGAAATATTTTGCGGAAAAAAACCTGGTAGGCAGATATTATGCAAGTTTAAAAAGGTACGCGGAGACCAGGATCTATTTTTCCTATGAACTTTGCAAGGAAAAAATCGGGCCGGATTATGTTGAAAAATATTACTTGCCCAAAACAGATAAAATTTTTGATACATATTTTCCGGATACGAAACGGCTTTGGGAATATAACTTCTGGGTACTGGGCAGCTTCAGCTCCAGATGGATTGTTCAGCAGATTGGCATTAATAAAGAACAGCTGATGAAGCATATCCCATTTTCAAGCCTTATTTCCCAAATGACCGAAAATGTGGGCGATGATATAATTGTCGAAAATGAAAATGCCTTCAGGAAAGATACGGTACTCAAGGATTATAGGGGAGAATTGCTGCAATTACTTAAAACCGATAATGAAAAACCGGACTTTTTTGTTATAGATTTTTTAGAAGAACGGTTTGACATATGCAAACTTGAAGACGGTAATTATATTACCTTAAGCGAGGCATATTTGGATTCAAAAGTAAACGGTATAAATATAAAGCAGATAATAAAAGCCGGTACGGATGATTATATGGAATTATGGAAAGAAAAATGCAAAGATTTTACGATCCATCTGAAAAAGTTTATTGATGCACATAAATTAATTTTAATACGCAGCAGGTTGTCTCAAATGTATGAAAACGGACAAGAATACCTGCTTTACAGTGAACAAGACAAACTGGAGCATTTAAATCACATTTTTGAAGAAATGGAAAATTTCTTTTTACGTGAGATGGGAAAGAGTGTTCAGGTTTATTACATGCCCGATAAAGCTCCTTATACTCCCGAAAACTTTAAATACGGCGTAAAGCCGCAGTATTGGGATCATGATACGTACAGGGAAATGACAGCAAAAATTCGGGTAAGTTTTGATAAAATGGGTAAGAGGTAATGAACATGATAAAGGTTTCGGTAATAATGCCGGTTTATAACGCAGAAAAATATTTGCCGACGGCATTGGACTGTCTGCTTGCTCAGACTTTAAAGGAAATTGAAATAATTTGCGTTGATGACGGTTCTACCGATAATTCTGCGATTATTCTTGAAGAATATGCAAAAAAGGACTCAAGAATTAGAATAATT
>CAZIHC010000404.1:0-1925 GCA_964538605.1 uncultured Herbinix sp.
TTCCGGAACAACCAATGATTTTGCCTGCAGTTTAAACCTTTCCGACCGTATGGAAAAGGCGGCCATGACAATAATAAAAGGACAGACTAAAACAGTAGATATAGGTTTATTCGGAGAGAAAAGATATTTCAGTTATATTGCTTCCTTTGGAGCATTTACTGGTAGTTCTTATTCAACACCACAATCCCATAAGAATATTATCGGTCATCTCGCTTATGTATTGGAAGGGATGAAAGATATACCAAATATACGGCCTTATCATGTAAGAGTTGAAACCGCAGATGCTGTTTATGAAGGAGATTATATATTCGGGGCAGTCAGCAATTCATTATCGATTGGCGGTATATTGAAATTGGATTCAAACAGTGTCAATTTAAATGACGGCCTGTTTGAAATTATTCTTATCAAGAATCCGAAAACACCTCTTGATCTTAGCAGAATGATTATTTCTCTTAAAAAGAAGGATTTTAAAGACAAATATATTAACTTTTTTAAAGCTACCGATGTTACGTTTTATATGGATGAGCCGTTTCCCTGGTCAATAGACGGTGAATATGAAGCCGGAGTAAATAAAGTCAAAATTCAAAATCTTCACAGTGCCATTAGAATACTGGCATGAACATAAAGGTGGAAAAGATGGATAAGATAGATAAAAAAAATAATATAGATAAGACAGAAAATATAAGTAAAATTGATAAAATAGAAAATATAAATAAGATAGATGATCAAAATCACGAATTTGAAAATGACGTAAAAGATGTAACAGTGAATAATAAAGCTCCCGGCAAAAATACCGGCAGATTGAAAAAGATATTATTGCTTAGCATAATATTCTTTATGGTCCTGCTTTTGCTTTTTTTATGGCTGGCTTTTACCAAAAGCGGCCGCAGGGTAATTTATAAGATAGCGGGAAATGTAATACATCAAGGACTGAATAAAGAAGAAATAGGAAAGGAAAATGTCATTATACCTATAGACGAATCTGAACAATACAAGGGAAAAAAAGATAACGCAACAGATACAAATGTTTCTGATAACACAAAGGATAATAAGGATGAAGAAAACAAGAAAGAACCAAGAAGCGAAGAGAATGTAAAAAATTTTTTACTGTTTGGAGTAGAAGAAATCGATAATGCAAAAAATACAGATGCTTTATTGATAGCATCAATAAATACTAATGACGACTCTATCAAACTTGTTTCCCTGCTTAGGGATACGTATATAGAAAGTGGCGACGGAAAACCTCATAAGCTTAACTCGTTCTTTAGTATGGGCGGAGCCAATAAACTGGTTGAAGTTATAGAGGATAATTACAGGATAAAAATTGATGGTTATGCTTATATTAATTTTGAATCCTTTGAAAAGATAGTCGATTTACTTGGAGGAATTGATATAGAGCTTGGCGAGGAAGAAGCACATTATTTAAATACAACCAATTACATATCAAATCCGGCATATCGGAATGTAAGTCCGGGATGGAATCATCTTAATGGCAATCAAACTCTTGGTTATTGCCGTATCCGCATGGTAAAAACTCTTGGAGGAACCGGGGATGATTACGGAAGGACTTTACGGCACCAAAGAGTTTTAAGCGCAATTTTTAATAAGTATAAATCGAAAGGGTTAATCGATTTAATTTTAATTACCAAAAAAATACTCGGCTATGTTAATACTAATGTTACGCAAAGCCAGATAGAAAAGGCTCTGGAAGATATTATTGAGAATAAAATATTCAGTATGAAAACCATGCGGATACCGGTTAATGGGGCTTTTGAAGCTCCGTTGGAGTATAACGGAGTCAAATATCCTATTATAAACGATTGGGATGCAAACATTATCGAATTATATAAATTTATTTATTTGGATACCGAAGAAGATGCCCGGAAAAATCTTGATTTATACAGATGAATATTATTTCTTTTTTG
>CAZIHC010000405.1:0-1894 GCA_964538605.1 uncultured Herbinix sp.
TCCCTTTTAATCAAAGGCTTTTCAATTAATTCCACAATTTTCGTTTTCATTTTCAATTCCTCCTCTATCTTAATTTCTAATTATATTATATCACAACCTCCCTGAAATGTAAACAACCAAAATAAAAAAAGTAAGGCTATTTCAGCCTTACCTCAATACTAACTATATCATATCTATTCTTCTATAGTTAGTTTAAAACCACATTTATGAAGGGCTTCTTCTAATCTGTATTCAGGAACACCAATGATTTTACTGAGTTCAAATGTAAGAATTGGTTCTTTTATTACATTATAGATATGTACTGAGACATCACGAATATATTCATCATCTAATATATCATTCATCTCCAAAATAAGCTTATCCTCAACTTTTTGGAATTGCTCTTCTGTGCACTCTCCTCTCAAAAAAGATATGTATTCTTTCTCAAAAGAATACATAATCCATAAATTTTTAAGCGCGCTTTTAAGGAAAGTGATTTCATCAGCAATATCCTTCATGATTTAGCCTCTTTTCCTAGCATTTTTATTTTTTTCATTTTTCAGGCAAAAACTCGGCTATGATATAAGGTCCGTATTCAATCAACAAATACTGTTCTTTATCAGAAGGAATACGATTGTTGACTGAATAAACCTTATAAACCTTCTTACCATGCAAGAGATCGACCACTGTATCGACCAAAATAATAACAGTTTTCCAGTCATTTATATTCGAATAGTCAGGATCGATCCATACACATACATTGTTATATAATTCGCCATCATAAAACTCATCGTTAGTAATAATAGCAGCGTCAGGATCTGGTTGATAAGGATCTATAAGTATAACATCTTCGTCATCATAGAATGAATCGTCGACCATCCTGAAGCGCAATCCAGCCGAGTCAAGCAACTCCTCGATATATACAGGATTACCACTGCGTTGCCTATCGTAATATTCATTTATTATCGACCTAACAGTATTAATATCAGTATCATAAACAGCAAAGCCGTACTGATCTGTGAAAATAGTATCTCTAACAATGACTTCGCCCGGTTCAAAAACATTATATGGATCATCCGCATAACATCCTGAAAACTTTACCAGCTCAAGGGTCTTCAAGTTATTCATTTTTATTCTCCTCCTATATTCCTTATATCTTTTTCTATTGTTATTATATCACGCGCCATAAATTCTGTAAACAGCCGGAATAAAAAATAATGGAGATAAAAACAGTGATTCTACTAAATTTAAATCAGCTCTTAATAAATTAAATGCCTATGATCTCTATCACAGGCATTTAAAAATTGGGTGGACCGACGGGATTCGAACCCGCGTTGCTGGAGCCACAGTCCAGAGTCTTCACCGCTAGACCACGGTCCACACTTATTAATTATTGGCGCCGATAACTAATTCCCGAAGCTCGTCTATATCTAAGAATTTAGCTTTAGCGATACCTTCTTCAGGTTGTCTATATAAAAGATACTGTTCATTATCGGCCGGTTTTCGATTATCAACTGTTATGACTAAGTAGACTAGATCTCCATTTTTTAGGTTAACTTTAGGTTTTGCATCAACTAATACGTTGATTATTTCAATTAGTTCTTGCACATCTGTTCGTTTAATATCTTTATCTGGAAATGTAACTAAAATATTTTTACTAGCATATTCATTTTTTTCGGCTATATGATATTGGATTCCTTTTTGCTTAAGTAAATCATCGCAAATTGAATATTCTTCATCGGCATCATCAAATTTAACTAATTTAAATTCGCAATGACTGACTTTTATTTTTGTTACATCTGTTATAAACTTTACGATAATAAAACATTTATTCATTCTCCTTTCTTTGCCTCTTTATTTAATTTTTGCTTTTAACTCTTCAATTAATCTTTCTTCATAGGATGGTCCGAGTTTA
>CAZIHC010000406.1:0-1887 GCA_964538605.1 uncultured Herbinix sp.
TGTAAAGCCGTCTTTTATCAAATTCTTGTATCATTTCTTTTATTTCATTTTTTGATATCAAAACTCCCTTATCGGGATTAGGTACCAAAGATCCGTCTTCCGATACGAAATATTCCCTGTTTTTGTAATTTATTATAAGAGGACAGTTAATCCTTAACCGAATTTCCTGTAATTCATCAAAATTAATCTTAAGATTTCCGAGTATCATCCTTAACTTCACGGAAAAAATTTTAAGAAGCTCGTCTTTTGTTTCCATAACCTCCACCCCCTGACCGGTGTCTGTTGCAATATGGCTTATCCATTTTCTTCTAAAACAATATATTCCTGCCTTATAAAAATATGACGTTGATTATAATAATTCTTAATGATAAGAATCAGGAAATTAAGACAGAAGAACAAATATCTTGCATAATATGTAAAATTTACTATAATAAAAACAATAACTTTTAAGCAGTTAAAATTACTCATTATATTCGCGAAGTAGAATGTATATCTGAAGAAAAAGTCAAATAAAGGGGATAAAAAATGAGATACGGTTTAATCGGAGAAAAACTTGGCCACAGCTATTCAAAGATCATTCACGAAAGAATAATAAACGAACCTTATGACTTGATTCCTTTAGACAATGAAGAGTTTGATAAGTTTATGAGAAAGAAAGAATTTGCCGGAATAAATGTGACTATTCCCTATAAGCAGAAAGTGATAGCTTATCTTGACGAACTTGATCCTTTGGCAAAAAAAATAGGAGCCGTCAATACCGTCGTCAACAAAAACGGCCGGCTTACCGGATATAATACCGATTTTTATGGGCTTAAATATCTATTTAACCGCAATAATATTAGTGTAAATCAAAAAAAATGCCTGATTTTAGGTAACGGAGGCACATCTCAAACAGCCCGCACAGTTTTGGAAACCTTGGGTGCCAAAGAAATACTTACAGTCAGCAGAAACCCTGCGGGTGGTGTAATTTCTTATGAAGACTGCCGGCAAAATCATACGGATGCCGAGATTATAGTTAATACTACACCGGTAGGAATGTATCCCAACATGGATGCTTCTCCCCTTGATTTAACCCCTTTTAAATCATGTATTGCTGTAGTTGACGTAATCTTTAACCCTTTAAAAACTAAACTTGCACAACAAGCAGAAAGTCTTGGCATTAAAGCAGTTACAGGCCTTGTTATGCTGGTAGCCCAGGCAAAGCAGGCCCAGGAACATTTCAGGGGAATAAAACTTGATGATGATATAATAGAAACCATTACCGAAGAACTGCTTAAACATTTAGGTTATGAAAACGTATAATATGTTAAATAATCAAATAACATTTTAGAATTGTATTGACTCTAATTTTTCGGCTTCACATAATGCCTTCTAAAGCAGTCTAAATAGCAATTTTTTGAGATAAGGTATTTTTATCCGCTCTTGAATTAGAAATAAAGAAATTAAGTAAACAACTTAAAACAATTTCAGTCAATGATGTTTTAGATGTAATGGGATTCCCTGATAACTGGAAAAATATACTTAATACATATTAATTTATATAAAAAAAGTAGTCCGGAAATTTTATTCGGACTACATTTTTTTCATCTAATTATACTCTCTTCATGTATTCACCGGTTCTTGTATCGATACTGATTCTGTCACCGATGTTTACAAACAAAGGAACCTGTACGACAGCTCCGGTCTCAACAGTTGCAGGTTTTGAAGCACCTGTTGCGGTATCTCCTTTAAATCCGGGTTCTGTATGTGTAACCTCAAGCTCTACAAACAAAGGAGGTTCGATGGCGAATACAACACCCTTATATGAAAGTATTTTAACCATATCATTTTCTTTAACAAACTTAAGTGAATCTCCTACAGTCTCCTGATTCAAAGCAATCTGATCAT
>CAZIHC010000407.1:0-1859 GCA_964538605.1 uncultured Herbinix sp.
AAGAGAATTTTTGCAAAGGAATTGTAAAAAAGGTACAAAGCAAAAAACTCAGGCTAAGGAAGAACTTGACAAGGCCAGAAAGGAAATAGACGAGGCTTGGGATGAAATAGAGGATATCCCTGCAGCCAGGGTGTATGTTCTGAACCGCAGTCAGAATATGGGCTATGCAAGTTTTGAAAACGATTCTTCCATAGTGGAAGGCATTGCTAAGATTTTGCCGGTTTTCTTCTTCCTGGTAGCTGCCCTGGTTTGTTCAACAACCATGACCAGGATGGTGGATGAGCAGCGCACTCAGATAGGGACTTTGAAGGCCTTGGGATACAGTGAAGCCGCGATTGCGGGCAAATATATCTTTTATTCCGGCAGTGCAGCTGTGCTGGGCTGCGCAGCGGGATTCTATCTTGGTACCAGGTATTTTCCCATGGCCATATGGGAAGCCTACGGCATCTTATATGGCTTTTCGGATATCGAGTATATATTTGACCCGAAGCTGGCTGTTATTTCCCTGATGGTCGCCTTGCTCTGCTCGGTAGGAGCAACCTATACTTCCTGCAAGGCGGAATTGCTGCAGATGCCGGCACAGCTTATCAGGCCTAAGGCCCCCAAAGCCGGCAAGCGGGTATTGCTGGAGCATATTCCGTTTATATGGAAGAGAATAGGATTTCTTCATAAGGTTTCAATCCGGAATATCCTTCGCTATAAGCGGCGGTTTTTCATGACTGTCCTGGGTATCGCCGGATGTACTTCCCTGGTTGTCGCAGCCATGGGAATCAGCGATTCCATAAAAAATATCGTAAATGACCAGTTTGATCATATTATGACCTATGATTACGGCATATCATTTACGGAAGCCGTAAGCAAAGAGGAACAGGAAAATTTTAAATCGGAGTATGCCGATGTATTGTCCGTCTGTGTATTCGTTTCGGCCGATGAGCTGGAGGCGGTGCAAAATAACAGGACAAAGAGGGTCACCGTAGTGGCTACGGATGATCCCGATATTACTAAAGTAATAGGTTTTCAGTATAAGGGTGAAGCAAAATCATACCCGGCTTTCGGTAAAGCCGCCGTCAACGACAAGCTGGCAAAAGAATTCGGCGTAAAGCCGGGAGATAAAATAACGGTTAAAATTAACGATACAGAATGGGTAGATGTAGAAATAGATTTTATATTTGAGAATTATATAAATAATTACCTCTTCATGACAGGAGAAACCTATGAAAGCCTGTTTAAAAGGGAAGCTGTCTATGATACGGCCTATGCGTCTACAAACAAGGAGGATATTTACTCGGCATCGGTATCCCTGTCAAAGAACGAAAACGTGGTAAGCGTATCGGTGCTTAATGATATGAGGACCATGGTAAACAACATGATGAAAAGCATGGATTATATAATCTGGCTGGTTATATTGTGTGCGGGCGCTTTGGGGTTTGTGGTAATCTATAACCTTAACAACATCAACATTACGGAAAGGAACAGGGAGATTGCAACCATAAAAGTCCTGGGCTTTTATTCAAGGGAGACCAAAGAATATGTATACAGGGAGACACTTATTCTAACTGTCATAGGCGCCTTGCTGGGCCTGGGACTGGGAAAGCTTCTTCACGGGTTTATTATGCAGCAGATTAAGGTGGAGGCCGTATCCTTTAAGGTACAGATTTTCGGAAGCAGTTACCTGATATCGGTACTGGCAACATTTATGGTTACCTTCCTGGTGAATCTTATGCTTATGAAGAAGATAGAAAAAATCAGTATGACTGAATCCTTAAAATCCGTCGAATAGACCTCTTTTAGACAAGACATATATAAATTACTTAAATTTTAGGTTAACAAGCCGATTGAAAATAATTTATACATGTATT
>CAZIHC010000408.1:0-1853 GCA_964538605.1 uncultured Herbinix sp.
AAAAACTCTTTGCCGTTTCTGGACATTGCACCCGGCAGCAAATTATAAAGAACCTTTTCGATAATATCAGCGTATTCGCCTGACAGATCCATTTTCAGCATCCTGTGCGCAAAGAAAACCAGCCCTATTGATGCACAGGTTTCTGCATATACAGTATCATTGGGAAGGTCATAATCGAAAGTAAAGGCTTCTCCATGATGGGTTGAGCCTATGCCGCCGGTTATGTACATCTGACGCCGGGTAATGTTTGTCCATAATCTCCTGCAGGCGTCAAAAAGCTCCTTGTCCTTTAATTCATAAGCAATATCCGCCATTGCAGTACACATATAAACAGCCCGTACGGCATGACCAACGGCTTTATCCTGAAGGCGGACAGGCTTGTGGGCCTGGTTGTATTCAAGATTCGGCGGCGGACTTTCCCTTTTGCTCCAGTGGGATATTTTGCTTCTTACATGTTCCCATTCGTATAAAAAATAATTGGGTTCCTTTCCTCTTTCATTGATGAAGAATGAGCTTAATCTGAGATATCTCGGATTTCCGGTTGCTTTATAGAGTTTCACCAGTGCAAGCTCAATTTCCTGGTGGCCGGGATATCCTTTTATTTTTCCCTCTTCGGGTCCGAAGACCGAATCTATCAAATCGGCAAAGCGACAGGCAATTTTCAGAAGCTTGTCTTTACCGGTAGCTTCATAGTACGCCACAGCGGCTTCTATCAAATGCCCCGCGCAGTACAATTCATGACATTCACAAAGGTTTGACCAGCGTTTCTCGTTTTTGTTTATTATAAAGTATGTATCCAGATACCCGTCAGGGCACTGTGCCTTTTCCAACAGATCGATCACGTCGTCTGCCGTTCTTTCATGTTCAGGATCGGGATGTGTCATTAAACTGTGTCCAACGGCTTCAAGCCATTTTGCCACATCACTGTCCTGAAATACAAAGCCGCGGAAATCTCCTTCTTCAAGACCGGCAGCAATTCTGAAATTTTTCACGGCATGGCTGGGTTCGGCATCAGAAATTCTGTCGTTCAGTGTTTCCCACTGGTATGGCAGCATTGTGTTTCGTACAAGCTCGGTATAATATCCAAAGAAGTCATCTGCTATTGTAACATTTTTCTTTGAAACATGTTCAACGATTTCCACAGTGAAAACCTCCCCAAATGACTTTCTCCTTTTTACTCTGCCGTAAAATTTAGCCGCTGTTTTAAGGATACTGTAAATTACAAAGAATGTCATTAGGTTTTTTTATTCAAAGTATCGGAGTAAAAAACAAAAAAGGCATGTGAACGCCGGTCACATGCCCAGTCTTTGCTTTTTATACTTATCTTTTATTATTCAGATCTTTAAAGGTATTTCCCAAGTGTTGACCTTACTGCTCCCGGGCCTTTAACGAGTTCTTCAAAATAGCCGAGAACCTTTTCAGCCAGCCCGGCCTCAAAGAGGTCAACTCCAAAAATGGATGAATCCGTAAGAATGGGTTTCAGTTTCTCATCAAAAGGCCCGTTGTCTCCAAGTTTAATACCGCTGACTATTTTCTTAAGGTGATCCATCAGCGGATCGGGACTTAATTCAAATGAATTTCCTTCATCGTCAACAGCCAGCAGGTATCTTAACCATCCGGCCAGAACAAGGGGTATATATTTTAAGTCGGTAACGTTCAGGTCTTCTCTCCTCTGATATGCCTTTATTGTTTCGCCGAATCTTATTGCCAGCTTTTGGGACGTATCGGTTGCAATTCTCTGCGGCGTATCGGGTACAAACGGGTTCGGAAGTCTTACTTCAACAACTTCCTTAATGAAATCCTTCGGATTTATTATTCCGGGATTAATAACAACGGGCAGCCCTTCTTCGTAA
>CAZIHC010000409.1:0-1851 GCA_964538605.1 uncultured Herbinix sp.
CTCTCAAGCGGTACTACAGTATATAACATACTATACCTTCCTTCCGAATTAGTTATACACTGGCTCTTATTTTCCGTTCTTTTGCTTTTTTCTGGCTTCAATCATCTCGTTCATTTTAGCCAGAGCTTCTTTTATACCTCCAACCTCATCAATTATTTTTAATTTCACAGTTTCGGCTCCTACCAGGATAGAACCTACGTCCTTAGCCAACTGGTTGGTGGCAAGCATAAGATTTTTAAACTCCTGGTAGCTGATACCGGAATGGTCTACCACAAACCTTATGATACGGTCCTGTATCTTTTCAAAATACTCAAAAGTCTGAGTTACGCCTATTACGGTACCGTTCATGCGTACAGGATGAATAATCATTGATGCGGTCGGTACGATAAAGCTATAGTCTGCCGAAACAGCCAGTGGCACACCTATCGAGTGACTTCCTCCCAAAACTAAAGATACTGTCGGCTTACTTAGGGATGCTATCATTTCGGCTATGGCAAGTCCGGCCTCTACATCTCCACCTACGGTGTTAATTAAAATTAACAGGCCGTCAATCTCATTACTGTCCTCGATTGCGGCAAGCTGAGGAAGAACATGCTCATATTTAGTGGTTTTATTATGTTGAGGCAGGCACTCATGCCCTTCGATTTCCCCTATAATCGACAGCAAATGTATTTTATGTTCTTTGTTATTATTATCCAGTACCGTCTGGCCGTATTCGGATATTTTATTATCCTTTAATTCTTCATTTTCTTTTTTTAGCTTTTCCTCTTCCTGTTCTTCCATGGTAGATTTTTTTTGATTGCCTTCATCATCGGCATCATTGTCTGTGCCTTCATTTGCAGTCTTTGTTTCATTTTCCGCAGAATTTATCATATCAAAATTAAATTTTTCCTTGCTTTCTTTGTTGCTTCTTGTGCCTTGCATATGCTTCTCCTTTTATTTTTTTGCATAATTTCCATACTATTATGTGATAAATGTAAAAATTTATGCAAAGCACTCCAAGCAGCAAATATAATGTTTATTTGTCTGTATTGTTATTCCAATAAGTTTTCATATTTTTCTTTTCTATATCAATAACAAAATTTCTTTTTATAAGGAGAAAATACTCCAATTCTTTTAAAATCTGATATAAAACAGCCCTATATTCAAACTCCTCTCTTGTTGTCGGCAGTTTATCCTGTTTATAGTGATTATACAGATTTTTTAAATCCTCAAGTAAACCTTTAGCATTATTCATCTCATGAAAACTGTCCGCAATCCTATTTAAAAAATCTGCCAAAGGAATAGACTGTTTTAATAAAACCGGAATATTGGAAATATCACGGCTTATGTCTTTTAATACCTCGATTTGATGCTTTCTCATTTCCAGATAAGTTATCAAATATCTGGTATCGGATAATAGCCTGTTGCCGGCATCTTCATAAGCCTTATGAAGAAGTTCCTCAAGCAAAGTTTCTAAGTCTCTGAAATTAATGATAATATTTTCATTATTCAGACTGCCTTGATCCGATATCCCGGATTCAGTTTCAATACCTGTAAATACCGGCTTTTCTTTATTTGGTAAATCATCCGAAAAATCCTGAATAAGACAGGCTTTTTTGTTCTTAAGAGCAAAGGCCATGGCTCGTAACACTTTTTTGAATTCAATTTCCAATAAATATTGCTTTATAAAAATTTCTTTCCTGTAACTTGGCATGAACATATTGACTGCTACTCCTATGCCCATCCCTATACCAAGAATCATCACTTCATTAAAAAAAAGCTGTGGATCCATCCTTTTTTCTATAAGAAAATGGGTCATCAAAACCGAATTCATGGATATACCCTCTTTTAAATTAAACAGATTGCTTA
>CAZIHC010000410.1:0-1844 GCA_964538605.1 uncultured Herbinix sp.
AGCTTCACCTGAAAAGGAACATGGAATTGGAAGAATGGGAAATACCACAAATGATAATTCATACTTTTATTGAAAATGAATTCAAACATGCCGTATCACTGGACAGTACTTTAACTATTTTGATTAAAGTCAGTAAGCAAACATACCAGAATGAGGACATGCTGTTAATAGAAATTGAAGATGACGGGAAAGGTTATCCTAAAGAAGTAATTGATTATATGAACAATAATAAAAAACCCGACGATACAGGAAACAGAGTTGGATTATGGAGCATGAAACGCATGATGGAAATAATGTACGAAAAAGAAGGACTTATAAAAATTGAAAACCTGAATCCGTTCGGTTGTCTGAATAAAATTTATGTTCCCAGAAAAACCAAAAACAAGTTTATTGAATAATTTATAAGTCAGATTGGATGATATATAGATGAATGTATTAATAGTAGATGACGATTTTGCAACTGTAGACGTAATAAAAAATAATATAGTATGGTCCGATATGGGAATTGATGGTGTATTTACCGCCTATAATGTATCCGGTGCAAAAAGATTAATTGCACAAAACAATATAGATATTATAATCAGCGACATTGAGATGCCTCAGGAATCAGGCCTTGATTTGTTAAAATGGGTAAGAGAGAAAAATTTTGATTGTGAGTTTTTATTTTTAACCTGTCACGAAAGTTTTTCATATGCTGCCGATGCCATTCAGTATAATGCTTCGGCTTATCTTACTAAACCTTTTAACATGGATATAATGAAATTAAACCTTCAGAAAATAGTAAATAAAATAACTGAAAAAAGAAATCTTCAAAGAAGCAGCGAATACGGAAAATGGCTGGAAAAAAATCAGCGTTTTGTAAAATTAGATTTCTGGAAACAGCTATTGGAAGGTAATTATAAGGACAAAACCGAAATTATAAATGATCTTAAAGAAAGGCATTTAAGCATAAATACCGAACATTTATATACGATTATCTATATAAAACTAAGCAATATTGAAGAGGATATTGAAAAATATCAAAAAAGTGTATTTGATTTTGTAATTGAGAATGCTATTTCTGAAATTATTTCCGGAAAAAGCGAAAATGACAGTGTTGTTAAATTTCATGCCACCGATAACTATGTCCATTATTTTGTAATATCCGAAGATAACGATTGTGAATCTCTGAGGTTTAAATGCAATAAACTGATCAATACTTACAAAGACAAATTTTCTTCCGTAATAACCTGCTGCATAAGCAACCAATGCAAAATTTCAGAGATTCCACAATTCAGGCAAAAGCTTGAACAGTTAATGTACTATAACATAGGTGTCAATAATTGCGTCGTTTTTGAGAATGAAATTAAAATACCGGATAAAAACGAGATTCAGATACTTGACATAAGCAAATTGGCAAGCTATGTAACAGAAATGAACAAAAGCCTGATACTAAACTACCTTAAGCAAACTTTTAATGAACTGAGCCTCAATAATCGTCTGCACACATATTCGCTTTATCTTATAAAACAGGAAATTACACAGGTGGTCTTTGCCGACCTTATGCAAAAGGGTATTCAGGCTACGAAACTGTTTCATGAAGATTATTATATTAAATTATCGGACAGGGCTTTAGAATCAACCGTCGATATGATTCGGTGGGTTAACTATTTATTAGAGAAGACATTTGAATACGAAAAAGAAATAAAAAAATCCTCCAACTTAATATCTAAAATAAACCAATATATACATGAACATTATCATGAAGATATAGGCAGAAATCAAATTGCTGCCGAATTTTACTTAACCCCCGAATACCTGGCAAAATTATATAAAAAGAAAACCGGTATTCCCCTTAAAAACTA
>CAZIHC010000411.1:0-1843 GCA_964538605.1 uncultured Herbinix sp.
TATTGTCCAGAAACCAGCTGCTTGAGTATATATGGGACGTTTCGGGCGAATTTGTAAATGACAATACCCTGACGGTATATATTAAAAGGCTGAGGGAAAAGATTGAAGATGACCCGCAAAATCCGACCATTATCAAGACTGTCAGAGGGTTGGGTTATCAGATAAGCAGCAGGAGTATTAATTGAAAGGCAAGGTTTTGGCATGTTTGCTCTTAGGAATAAAGAATTCAGAATGGTACTGATATTAACCGTAATTTCTATTTTTATATTTTTTCTTATTGGATTATGGACTGATAAAAGAGTTGCATTCCTGCTGTTAACCCAGGGTGTATTATTATGTGTATATTTCATATCTCTTACCCTCTACCGGTATAACCAGATTAAAAAATTAACTGTATATTTAAAAAGAATACAGCAGGGGGAATACTCATTAGACATAAGGGATAACAAAGAAGGGGAGCTAAGCATATTAAAAAGCGAAATTTATAAAGTTACCAATATGTTATCGGAGTATAACGAAAAGCTAAAAAATGACAAAAAACTTCTGTCAGAGCATATGGCTGATATATCACATCAGCTGAAAACCCCCCTAACATCCATGATGGTTATGGTGGATTTATTAAAGGATGAAAATTTGCCGGCTGACAAAAGAAAGCAATTTACATCCCAAATATATACCCAGTTAGAGCGGATTGAATGGTTGGTAACATCCCTTTTAACTATTTCAAAATTGGATGCCGGTGTTATCGAAATGAAACAGGTAAGGATTAAAGCAGGAGATTTGATTCAAGCGGCTATTGAACCGGTGTTAATACCGATGGAACTCAAAGAAATTGACTTAATTGTTTCAGGTGATGATACTATAATTACTTGTGATCCGCACTGGATGAGGGAAGCTCTGATGAATATTTTAAAAAACTGCATAGAACATACCATGCCGGGGGGAAAACTTAAAATAAGTGTAAATGACAATCCCCTTTACAGTGAAATTGAAATAGAAGATACAGGTGTCGGAATTGCCAAGGAAGATTTGCCATATATCTTTACAAGGTTTTACAGGGGAAAGAACTCATCTTCAGACAGTGTAGGTATAGGATTAGCTATGTCCAGAAGCATTATCCTAAGACAAGGCGGGGACATATCGGTAAAAAGCAAGGAAGGACAAGGCAGTACATTTACTGTTAAATTATATAAATCTGTAATTTAATAAAGAAAATAACAGGCAGCCCACATATCAGATAAAGTTGGTAGTGGGTTGTTTTGCTGATTACTTTAATTAACTAAAAAAATGACAATTTTGTAATAAATCCAGTCACCTGAAAGTCATATTAAGCCTGTAGAATAAAATTAAACATTAATTATACTAAATAGATATCAGATAATGAAAGGAAGTTAACCGATGGAAATACTTAGGGTAGAAAATCTGACCAAAATATACGGCAAGGGGGAAACGGCGGTAACCGCTCTTGATAATGTATCATTTTCGGTTAAAAAAGGGGAGTTTGTTGCGGTAATTGGGCCTTCAGGGTCCGGTAAATCTACGCTGCTTCATATAATCGGTGGTGTGGATACGCCTACTTCAGGGAAAGTATATATAGACGGAACTGATATATATAATTTAAATGAGTCTCAGCTTGCTATATTCAGACGGCGACAGATAGGTTTAATTTATCAGTTTTATAATCTTATTCCTATACTGAATGTAGAGGAAAATATGACCTTGCCAATTTTATTGGACGGAAGGACCGTTGATAAGAAGCATTTGAATGAATTGATAGATACCTTGGGTTTGAATGGCAGGCAAAAACATTTACCAAATCAGTTATCCGGCGGCCAGCAGCAGA
>CAZIHC010000412.1:0-1841 GCA_964538605.1 uncultured Herbinix sp.
CTTTGGTAATCCGAAAGCTTATTTCTTTTTTCTTTCATGAGTGTACGGATTTCATTTTTTGTCATAAATACCATCCTGTTTGGTTACAGAAATATGTATGCTTTTGTGAAAGACTTAACTTTTTGATTATTTATCTTGTAAATTCTTCTGTATCATCTTCTTTATGAATTATATTGCTTTGTCCTTAAGTAATCCATTATGTTGAAATTGTCTGCTTTATGGGCTAAAAACAGGGTTCCTACTTCTTTGCCGTCTATTACACGGTTGATATTTTGAACATCATCTCCGTTTACTATAACCATATCTGCGCCGGAAGCATTGGCAATTTTGGCGGCAGATATCTTGCTTGCCATTCCGCCAGTCCCGAGATTGCATCCTGTCGAAGATTTGGCCATTTTCATCAGTTCGTCGTCAATTTCTTTAACACAGGATATCAAAGTGGCATCTTTATTCACATGAGGGTCATCCGTGTAAAATCCGTCTATGTCAGACAGTAAAATCAGCAAGTCTCCTCCGACTAAAGCGGTTACGATAGCTGACAAGGTGTCGTTGTCTCCGAAATCCATTTCATCGGTAGAAACCGTATCGTTTTCGTTTACTATCGGTATAACACCCATTTTTAACAGTTCGTTAAAGGTATTTTGGGCGTTTGTCCTGCTTACATCATTAAGCATAGTATGTTTTGTCATAAGTATTTGTGCCGCTATCTGGTTGTACTCGGCAAACAGTTTTTGATAAACCATCATAAGTCTTGCCTGACCTACGGCTGCACAAGCCTGTTTAATAGTACGTTCTTTAGGTCTTTCCGTAAGGCCCAGAGCATTCCTTCCGACCGCGATGGCTCCGGATGTAACCAATATTACATCTTTTCCCTGGTTTCTTAGATTGGTGAGAATTCTGACCAGCCTTTCCATTTTATCCAGGTTCAAATTTCCGGTTTCCATATGGGTAAGGGATGAAGAACCTATTTTAACTACTATCCTTTTTTTATTTATTAAATCCTTTCTCTCCTGCACGTTAATTTCCTCCGTATGTATATGATTACATTCGATTAAAAAAGATTGATTGAATTTTTAATTATAAACCAGATCAGCATTAATTTAAATAACCATAGAAAAATTATTTTGCTGCATTACTGCCGGCTATGTATCCGCTGCTCCAGGCCCATTGCAGGTTATACCCTCCGCAGGTACCGTCAACATCTACTATTTCTCCCGCAAAATATAAATTTTTCTTTTTCTTTGATTCCAAGGTATCGGGATTAATTTCTGATGTTGATACTCCTCCCGCGGTTACCTGGGCAAAATCAAATGAATTGGTATCGGATATTCTGATTTTAAAATTTTTAATTTGCCCGGCTAATTTATTTATATCTGCTTTGCTTAATCTTTTACATTTAAGCCCCGGATCAAGTTTTGCCTCTTTTATCAGAATATAATTTAATTTGTTGTTAAATAAGCCAATCAGCATCTCTTCCAGAGTTTTATTAGGATTTTGACTGCAGCGGACTGTAAGCAGCTTTTTAAGCTCATCATTCGTATATTCTTTAAAAAAATCCAGAATCAGGAATACTTCTTCTTTTTTGTCCAGAGCTTTGGAAACAAAGCGGCTAAGCTGCATGACAGGTATTCCTGAAATACCGTAATCGGTAAAAATAATTTCTCCTTCTTCCTGTGAAAGAGGCTTTGACGATGCATAAGCCGTTACCTTTGCCTGAGTACGTACTCCCGATACAGTCTTACAGAATTTATCAGGAGACTTTAAGGAAACCAGGGCCGGAAGAGGTTTTACAATTGAATGACCGAATGCCTTTGCCAGTTGATAGCCGCTTCCGTCGGAGC
>CAZIHC010000413.1:0-1837 GCA_964538605.1 uncultured Herbinix sp.
CTGTTTTTCAGCTTTCTGCGAATAGATCATGCTGTCGAACCAGCTGTTCCAGTGCCATACCGCAATCCAAAGGGCTACGGTTGCCAGTATCGGTTTACATACAGGCAATACGATGCGGATTAGTATAATTATGTCATTTGCGCCGTCAATTCTTGCCGACTCTTCTATACTTTCAGGCAGTGACATCATGTAATTTCTTACAATAATGAAATTATAGGCACTTACCAGTTCAGGCAGTATCAGAGCCCAGATTGTATTCATAAGGTTGAGATTACGAACCAGTATATATGTCGGAATCATCCCTCCGCCGAAAAACATCGTAAATACGATGATTCCCGTCCAAAAGTTTCTGTTTGGAAAGTATTTTTTTGACAGCGGATATGCCAGAGCAAAAGTTGTTACAAGGCCAAGGAAGGTTCCAATTGCAGTTCTTAAAATGGTGTTATAGTAACCTGACGATATTAACGGGTTTGTCAGAACTCTTTTGTAATTCTCAAAAGTTATGCTTTTGGGGATAATGGTTATCTGTGTCTGTGCAAACTCACTTGATGCAAGCGAGTTTGAAAACAGGTACAAAAAAGGATATATTGTTGTCAGGCACAGAATAAACATAAAAATATAGTTAAATACATCAAATACCTTTTCCCCTGCCGATGATCTTCTGATAGCCAAAGTAAACCGCCTCTTTTCTACCAAATACCATAATCATTTATTTTTTTGCTTACCTGATTTGCTATTATCAGCAGCGTAAATGATATTACATTTCTGAAAAGCCCTACTGCAGTGGAAAAACTGTATCTCATATTTTCCAGACCCATTCTGTATGTGTATGTACCAATAACATCGGCAACTTTATAAACAGCAGGATTATAAAGATTGAAAATCTGATCGAAATTGTCATTAACCAGTTTCCCTACATTAAGAATAAGCATGATTGTAATAACCGGCATCATCGATGGTAATGTAATATGTATTGCTTTATGCCACCTGCCGGCTCCGTCAATGGATGCTGATTCATACAGACTTGGGTCAATTCCGCTTATTGCAGCAAGATATACTATAGATCCCCATCCCAGGGATTTCCATATTTCTGTTATAACCAAAACACTTCTGAACCATTTAGGATCTGCCAGGAAGTAAATTGGTGTACCTCCCAGGGATTTTATCAGGATATTTATGGGTCCTATCGACGGTGAAAGAAACTGCATAAAAAGGCCGCCCAAAATCACCCACGATACAAAATGCGGAAGATAACTTATTGTCTGAACGATTTTTTTGTAATAAACATTCCTTATTTCGTTAAGCAACAGGGCAAATATAATGGGAGCCGGAAAACCGAAAACCAGATGGTAAAAACTTATAATAACGGTATTCCTGAAAACCTCCCAGAAACTCTGCAGTGAAAACATTTCATGGAAATGCTTGAAGCCAACCCATGGACTTCCCATAATACCGTCCAAAAACCTGTAATCCTTAAATGCGAGAACAAGACCGTAAATCGGCAAATACTTAAAAATTATAAAGTATATTATACCTGGCAGGAACAAAAGAACCAAATATTTGTATTTCCAGTACTGATATAATGTACGGACAAAAGCATTACTCTTCATGGATAAGTTCTTTCCTGTTTTACTGCTTGGAACGTTCAATTATGTTCACTCCCCAAATACAGGATTTATGCATCCGACGACTGGACAATTAAATGTTATACCCTTGCTTCTGTATTTTCAATAAAACCATTTTTTAAATATGTAAATATCTTTAAATTTGAAATATAATTTTTCGTTTCTTTTGCAGTTATAGTTTAAAAGAAAAATTACCAAAGGCAAAAATACAC
>CAZIHC010000414.1:0-1806 GCA_964538605.1 uncultured Herbinix sp.
TCATTGAATTCGGATAATTCTATTGTTAAAGCATTGGCATTGATTGACAGATGAGTCGGTAAGAGAACTCTGAATACGCTAAAAGAATCGATAAATGACGAGAGTGAGCTTGTAAGATACTTTTATAGATTGAGATGCGAAGCAGAACAAATACAGTAAGAAGTTAGGAAATAATAACAATGGCGTTGGTATAGTTGTATAATTCAAATAAAATTGGCTCAAGGAAAGTAAAGTTCGCTCCATAAAAAATAAAGTTCGTTCCAAAATCCCGCAACAAATGAAAGAGAAATCTTCATATGCTGCGGGATTATATTTTTTACCTTTTTCCTTTTACTTTATTTATTTGTAACGTACTTTATTATCCGGAGAAGATTGGGGGAATAGGGTTAAGGATTGAAGACATTTATAGCCTCATTGGTATTTTGCTATAATTGGTATCAGGAAGGAAAAATCTCATTATTATTGTATAAGGATAAAGCAATCTGAAAGGAAATTATCGTGATGAAGATTGTTTTTTTACAAGGTTGGATATTAAAAATAGATGCTGTAAAAACAAGAGAATATTATAACAGCATAACAGTTGAGGAAGGCTGTAATTGTGATTACTGCAAAAATTACATAAAGAATTGTGAAAACTTTTCTCGGGAAGTTTTAAATTTTTATAATATGCTTGAAATTGACATTCAAAAAGAAGGGGAATTTATGGAGTGCTATAAAACGGATACTAATGAACATTTATATATGGGTTTCTATCACCTGGTAGGGGAAATAGTCAAAAAACCAGGAGATGGAACAGGAAAATGGAATTACTCTAATATTCTGAAGGATGATCTCTATGACCGAAGATGTTACATTAAGAAATGCTTTAATTGAAGATCTGCAGGTTATTGTTGATATATACAATTCAACCATACCAGGCAGAATGGTAACTGCCGACACCGAACCTGTATCGGTTAATGACAAATTGCGGTGGTTCAATGAACATAATCCTGAAAAAAGACCGTTGTGGATCGTAGAGTATGAAGGCAAAACATGCGGATGGGTAAGCCTTCAGTCTTTTTATGGAAGGCCGGCCTATAATGCCACTGCTGAAATAAGCATTTACCTTCATGAAAATTACAGGGGCAAAGGGCTGGGTAAAAGGATTTTAAAAAAAGTCTTTGAAGAATGCCCAAGGCTTGGGATTGAAACCCTGCTTGCCTTTATTTTCGCGCACAATGAACCCAGTATCCGGTTGTTTTCAGGCCTTGGCTTTGAGAAGTGGGGGCTTTTGCCTGAAGTTGCTGTTTTGGATGGTGTTAAACATGATTTGGTGATTTTGGGGAAAAGAATAGTTTAATTATATTTCCGGAAAAGAAATATTCTGTATGGCTTATTCAAATGATTCAAATATGTGTTTTCAGATATATTGCAGAATGCAGGCCGGGTCTTGATTATCACAGTTGGGCAATCAACAGCCCATCAGGTATGATAGAAACATATAAAAGAGAGGGTGATTTTATGGAAAACACAAGGAAAATCGTGTTAATCATGGCAGATACCCAGCGCTGTGACATGCTGGGCTGTTACGGAAACACGGATATGAAAACTCCGAACATAGACAGGCTTGCATCCCGGGGAATGCTCTTCAGAAGGGCATATACAACGCAGCCTGTATGCGGCCCGGCAAGATCTGCAATATTTACGGGTACATATCCACACTCTAACGGAAGCTGGGGAAACAGCATGCCTTTGGGAGCAAACGTGAAAACAATATGTTTTTATAGGTTATATGGTGTAAAATAAAGGTATATGGTGTAAATTTGA
>CAZIHC010000415.1:0-1800 GCA_964538605.1 uncultured Herbinix sp.
CCTGTATTCAACACGATTCGTTATGTACAACAATAATATGAATGCCAGAATAATTACGCTTACAACACTTATAAGAATCGTTTTTTGCTTTGCCGTATATTTGTTCCAAAAAGCTACAATCTTTTCGGATATGTTTTTCAGCCTTTCTGCCATTATCCCTACTCCTAGAACATAAAATTTATGTATTAATTATTCTAAAATTGCAGATTCATTATTTCCTTATATGCTTCCATTACCTGATTCCGCACTGCGACTGTAAACTGCAATGCCAGGTTTGCTTTTTGCTGCGCTATCTGCAAATCGTGGGTATTATCCAAAAGGCCGAGTGAAAATGCAATCTCAGCTTCTTCAGCTTCATTGGTGTAACGGTTGGTATCCTCAATCATTTGTGCCGCAGCCTGAAATAAAGTCTCAAATGCCGCATTTCTGTTTTCTTTTGATGTCGTTGCAGAACCAACGTTATATTTACTGAAATCACCTAAGGTTCCTATGCTAGCTATATTCATTGTTTAACTACACCCTCCTATTTGCCTACTTCCAGGCCTTTTAATGCCATATTTTTCGTTGCATTAAAAGCTGTGACATTGGCTTCGTAAGATCTGGTCGCATCTATTAAATCAGTCATTTCCTGAATAATGTTCACATTGGGATAAGATACATAACCGTCTTCATCCGCGTCCGGATGGCTGGGATCATATACTTTATTCATCGGAGTTTCATTATCCTCAACTATCCGGGTGACCTTTACTCCGTTACTGGGCACGCCGGCCGTCTTCATAAAAATCTCCTGAAACGGCACGGTGGTTCTTTCCGAAAAAACCACAGCTTTACGTCTGTACGGCTGACCGTTCTTATCCCGGGTAGTTTTTACGTTGGCTATATTCTGAGAAATTACATCCATTCGTAATCTCTGAGCGCTCATTCCGCTGGCGCTTATGTTCATACCGCTAAATGCAGACATCTGTTTTCCTCCTTATTTCGGTTATTTATTATTTTGCAGCACCATCTTTAATCTGTTGAACTCCTGTGTTATAGAATCCATAAGTGCATAATATCTGATCTGGTTTTCGGCCAAATTGGCTGTTTCCGTATCTATATCAACATTATTGCCGTCCAGACGATAGCTAAGATTCGAATAATCGGTATAGACCTGAGGTTCGATCCTGTCAAGCCTTACTCTGGATACCCTCTTGTCCAAAGAATTGTCCCCGGTCAGAGCAGACATAAGTAAGGACTCAAACTGAATGTCTTTTCTTTTATATCCGGGAGTGCTTACATTCGCTATATTGTTGGCGATAACTTCGTTTCTTTTCCAGCTGGCGCCTGCAGCTTTCGTAAGAACATTTATATAATTGAAAGCATTTGAATTAATCATAATCTTCAACCTCCGTTAAGAATAATTATAATAAATATTACAAAAAACACAAGATATGTTTGCAAAATTAGTAGAATAGTACCACATATTGTGTAAAAATGTCCATTCATTTTAATAAAAATTCTTGGTGATACTAACACAATTTTGGTAAAAACCCCGTTTGCTGGTAAAAAATAAACCATGATTTTATTATCTCTGTAAAAAGCTTGTTGATAAATAGGAAATTTGGCGGAATATTGTACTTTTTAGTAGAATTTTTAATAAAATCATAAAATTTTAGTCAATTTTTGTTTGTTAAAAATTTAATATATAAAAAAAGTTTTATGGGTAAATACCCCCATAAATCTTTCTGTTAATCTTAGCGTTGTAGATTTTTTTTAAATTGCAAGTTTAATTGCCTTACAAAATCTTACAGAACCCTGTTT
>CAZIHC010000416.1:0-1786 GCA_964538605.1 uncultured Herbinix sp.
ATTCTAACTTATTTTGGCCGTTTTGTCTGTCTTAATTTCTGGTATCATTATAATTGCTGCTTAACATATTTGTTGCATCACTTATTTTAACTTTATTAGGAATTTTGGGTTCATTTTATTTTAAAGTTTTGCTAGACGATATTCTCCCAGGGGGATTACAAAAAACATTACATATTTTGTCTATAGGAATTATACTGTTAAATCTTTTTAAGGTATTACTTGCAGCAATCCGTTCCCATTTGCTTTTGTATTTAAGTCAAAAGTTGGATATAGCGTTATTGCTTGGATATTACAGTCATGTCCTAAAGTTACCTATGAATTTTTTTGGGACAAGAAAAGTTGGTGAAATTATTTCGAGGTTTCAAGACGCATCAAAAGTCAGGGATGCAATTTCTGGAGCTACTCTAACCATAATGATTGATACCATTATGGCTGTAGCAGGCGGTATAATTCTTTATATGCAAAACGGTAAGATGTTTGCCGTTACAGTCATAGTAGTAATCTTCTATTTTGCTATAGTATTCTGTTTTAATGAATGGTATAAAAAACTAAATCAGGTTCAGATGGAGAATAATGCACAGCTTACATCATATATGGTTGAATCTTTAAACGGAATTCAAACTGTAAAAGCTTACAATGCCGAACGCAAAGTAGATTTAGAAACAGAAACTAAATTCATTCGTTTGTTGAAAAGTGTATTCAAATTAAGTTGGGTCAGCAATCTTCAGGGGTCTTTGGTGGAGTTTGTTGAACTTACAGGAGGAATAATTATTGTTTGGGTTGGAGCCTACAATGTTATAAAAGGTAATTTGACTATTGGACAATTGATTACCTTTAATTCATTGCTGGCTTATTTTCTTGATCCCGTTAAAAATCTTATTAATCTTCAACCACAAATACAAACAGCAATTGTAGCTGCCGACAGATTAGGTGAAATTTTAGATTTAGAAATAGAAAAAGGAATAGATGAAGAAAAGAAACTAAAACCAACTTCTCTGCATGGAGACATAATATTTAAAAATATTACATTCAGATATGGAACAAGAAGACCTGTACTAGAAAATATAAATCTGCATATTAAGCAAGGGGAAAAAATTGCACTTGTAGGTGAAAGCGGCTCAGGAAAGACTACGCTGGTTAAATTGTTGCTTAATC
Organism: uncultured Herbinix sp.; assembly: GCA_964538605.1. Lineage (GTDB taxonomy): Bacteria > Bacillota > Clostridia > Lachnospirales > Lachnospiraceae > Mobilitalea. Next base: position 1,156 of record CAZIHC010000416.1, read on the forward strand.
TATATTCTCCGGAATCAGGTGAAATATTAATAAACAACAATAATATTAAAGATATAAATCTAGAATGTTTAAGAGATAAAATAGCATATATTCCGCAGGAAATATTTTTGTTCAGCGGAAGCATAATGGAAAACCTTGTATTGGGGTTGGATGATGTCACGACTGAGGAAGTTATTGATGCTGCTAAAAAGGCTCAGGCTCATGATTTTATTAATGAATTACCTTTAAGATACGAGACCAGATTAGAAGAAAACGGTTCCAATTTATCCGGCGGACAAAGACAACGGCTTGCAATAGCCAGGGCCATATTAAAAAAACCGGATATTCTTATATTGGATGAAGCAACCAGCAATCTGGATTCTATATCTGAGAGGGCAATTCAGGAAACTCTTGATGAGTACAGCAGAAATATGACCACCATAATTATTGCCCATAGATTAAGTACAATTAAGAAATGTGACAAAATATATGTTATGGATAAGGGTAGAATTATTGAATCAGGCAGCCATGAAGAATTACTCAGTTTAAACGGTTTGTATGCAAAGTTGTGGGGACAGCAGCAGCTTTGATCCGTTTATTTCGTATTTTTATACAAAATATCAAAATTTACTTACCGATGAGTCAAAGAGAA
>CAZIHC010000417.1:0-1784 GCA_964538605.1 uncultured Herbinix sp.
TCTTTCGTATAAACTTATATATAAACAGAAAATATATCGACTCTGAATTGCTTCTGTTAATGATCAGCGTTTGCCTTGTTATATCTTATCATTATTATACGGCCATAGCGGCGGTAATTGTAATATCTTCTTTGGGAATAGCCTATCTTCCGAGGATTTTAAAAAAGCATAATTTTGTTCCAATCTTTTTTTCAGGATTAATGGGGGCATTAATTGCAGTTGTCCCGATAGGAATATGCCTGTTAAAGGGAATTCCTTTTGAGGCATCTATCGATTGGGCAAAAACGGTTATGGCAGGAGAAGTATGGTTAGGTTCTACACCCGAGTATAAAAGCACTCTGGCGAAAGCTTTGGGTGACGAAAATATGTTTGATGATGTTGCCCAGGATAATTTAATATCTGAAAAAGATGAAAACAATAGCAACAATACAAAAAAGTCTCCTTCTCAGATATTAAATTACTACAAAAATTCAATATATGACTTCGGCTCAGCAGTTATGTTCGGACCAGCTGCAACCAGACTGATGTTTGCGTGTATGCTGTCGGGTGCAGTGTGTGGGATTATAATGATTTTTTCAGGTAAAAACAGGTTTTTTGGATGTGATTATCTGGCTTTAAATATTATTATGCTTATATTTTTCACTGTTGGTGCATCCCAGGCCCTAGGGATTCCTGAAGTTATCGCAGCAGCCAGGGCTTCGACTTTTGCTCAGCCATTTATAGGTCTGATATATTTATTGCCGGTTGATTTTATATTTAGAATCCTGAATATGTGGAAAAACCGATATTTTCAGGTTGCTTTAAAGGGATTGTCTCTGGCAGTTTGTGTCATGGCAGCAATTGTTATTATAAAGGCAGGCTGTTATCATAACTATTTTGACGTTAATCAGGCGTATTATAACGAAGCGGAATATGTACTTCGCAATATAAAAAAATCCTTTAAAAAATTTTCGTATACCGTAGTTTCTCCGACGGAAGAATATTACGATGTTATTGACCATGGCAGACATACGGAGTTGTCCCAGTTTGTAAATATGATAAGTAAAAATGAGGACAAGTTTATGTTTACTACGGATTATGTATTTTTCTTTATAGAAAAACTGGTATTACAGGATTACAACTACGGAAGAGTGGAAGTGTCCCCTGAATACGCATTAAAAGATTTTGTATTTATGGAAGATGTTCAGGACTATTATTATCAGAGGGCGGTTATAGAATCCAAGGCATACTATTGGGCAAAAAAGTTTATGGAAATGTATCCGAAGAATTTTAAAGTTTATTTCGAAAATGACATTTTTGTAGTATATCTCCTGGAGCAGAATACCTATTATCCGTATGATTTGCAGATTGATTATCTGGAAGACTTAAGAAAGACGGCATACAGCGATAATTTAAATCAAAATAAGAATATAGGTATGTAAGTTAAGAAATTATAAAATATAAAAAAGGGCATGATATTATGAATGATATTAAAAATATTGAAAAAATAAAAAATAATGAAATAATAAAAAATAATGTAAATAATATTAACAATAAAAATAAATCCCAAAAAGATAAAAGAGAAGAAGCAGTAATCAGAAATTTAAACCATAAAAAAATAAAAAACGATAAGAAAGAAATACTGTGCGTATCATTCAATGCCGACAATAATTATGCAAAGTACCTTGGCATATCAATGTTGTCTTTATTTGAAACCAATAAAGACTTTAAAGGAATAGACGTTTACATAATGGACTGCGGCATATCGGATGAAAATAAAGAAAAACTGTTAAAAATAGGTGCCG
>CAZIHC010000418.1:0-1764 GCA_964538605.1 uncultured Herbinix sp.
CGCAGGCCACAGTAACCGCTGCGGAACAGGGAAGCAATGTTGATGCACTGGTAAAACGCGGGTATATATTCCTTGAAGACGGGGAATTTGAACAGGCAGTTAAATATTTTAATCGTGTACTTGATATTGAGCCCGAAAATGTCAGGTCATATATAGGATTATTATGTGCTGATATGAAGGTACGCAGGGAAGAAGATTTGGTAAACGCACCCGTACCGTTAAGCAGCAACTCTAATTATACCAAGGCGCTTCGTTTTGCCGACAGTTCATGTAAAGAACGGTTGCAGGGCTATCAGAAAGCCGCAGACGAAAATATAGCCAGAAAGCGTAAGGAGGAAGAAGAGAAGCAGGAGGCTCGCCTGCAGGCCGAGGCCGAAAGAATAAAACAGGAAGAAATGCGGCGGGAAATGGCTGCCATAGAGAAAAAAAGAAAGAAATGGAGCAAAATATTCAAACTATGTATTTGGTGGCTTGTTTTATTACTGATATCGGGCATTGCTATTTTATTGGGCGTTACCGTTTTCATGCATGTGAGTGAGTCCCCGGTTCTTGTGTTGGCATTAATTTTGCTGATGGTAATGGTATTTATCAGTCCGGTTATGCTTCCTTTATTTATAGTATCAATAGTAAAGAAACGCAATTTCAAAAAAATTCTTGATACTATATCAATTACAGATTAAGAGAGGAATTTAATCAGGTTATATGGGTTCTGACTGTATCTTTTCTTAAAATAATATATTTGCTTTCAGAGTAAACATAAATGCGGATTCCCATAAAAATATCTGTATCTCATCTGATATGTGCTTACGTGTCGGATGAGATTTTTTTGCTTTTTTCCATGTTGCCAAAAGCTAAAAAGGTGATATAATTTGTAATGGTCAATTTGAATCCGGTCATGACAAGTTGTCAAGATTGATGAACCGGCATGAAACAGAGCGCCCAGACAATAAGGTAAAAGCGTACATACGGCATACAATACAACACTATTAGAAATCGGGTAACTGAAGATATTATAGGGTTTACAGAAAGGGATGTAATATATTATGAAATTTTTTATCGATACGGCAAACATTGAAGAAATCAAAAAAGCCAATGAGATGGGTGTAATCTGTGGAGTTACAACAAATCCTTCCCTTATTGCAAAAGAAGGAAGGAATTTTAATGAAGTTATCGCAGAGATTGCTTCCATCGTCGACGGGCCTATAAGCGGAGAAGTAAAAGCAACGACGACGGATGCCCGGGGCATGATAGAAGAAGGCAGACAGATCGCATCAATCCATCCGAACATGGTCGTGAAAATTCCGATGACAGAGGAAGGTTTAAAAGCGGTAAAAGTTCTTTCTTCTGAAAACATAAAAACCAATGTGACATTGATATTTACCGCTACGCAGGCTCTTCTTGCCGCAAGAGCCGGGGCAGCTTATGTATCCCCGTTTTTGGGAAGGCTGGATGACATTTCTACACCTGGTATTGAATTGGTTGAAACGATCGCAAAGATATTCCGCATTCATGAAATTAAAACCAAGATTATCGCAGCCAGCATCCGTAATCCTTTCCATGTAATAGAATGCGCACTTGCCGGTGCAGATATTGCTACCGTTCCGTATAATGTGCTTGAGCAGATGATAAGACATCCGCTTACCGAGAGCGGCATAGAGAAATTTAAGAAAGATTACTATAAAGCTTTTGGTGAATAAACATAATAAAAAATTACATAAAAAGTTTTTAAATACGCATATAAATAGGAATCTCTCAGAACGGGAG
>CAZIHC010000419.1:0-1759 GCA_964538605.1 uncultured Herbinix sp.
GAGTATTTCAATCCACGCTCCCCTGCGGGGAGCGACTAGAAACCTGGTATACTCTCCCTTATAGCGGAGAGATTTCAATCCACGCTCCCCTGCGGGGAGCGACAGCAAAACTGCAATAAATATACTTCATATTGCTAACTGTTTTGTACTATTTATATAAAAGATTAGAACTTATATAATATATAGCCACTAAAAAACAAAATTATTAACATAATTCGACATATTTTGAGGTGCGAATCTATCAGGAATTTTATGTTCACTTCACATTCGCACTAAAAAATCAGAGGCCCATCAATATCATACGTTTCTTTTGCTCCAATATGAATTACTTTGTCTTTATAGTTCTTTCCTAAAATGTAAAACCGAAGACTATCTTTTTTCTTATCAATAATTCCTTCAAGAATATTTTTTACCTGAACTAATTGGGTATTGTCTAATTTACATTCAAATACTGAATTCTGCACTCTTTGTCCATAATTCATACATTGTTTAGCCACTTTTCGGAGCCTTCGTTTTCCGTTTTCTGTTTCAGTATTTACATCATATGTAATAAGTACCATCATACACAGCACCTACTTCCAGAAAAAAGGAGGATATTCATCCAAATCACCCCTCAGGTATCTGGCTAATAATAAAGCCTGAGCATAAGGGATCATTCCCCATTCAATTTTTTCGTTCAAAAATGGATGTATAACTGATTCCTGTTTCTTAGATTGCCAAGCTGATATTACAATCTTTTTAGTTTCATCATCCATTATTACAGCACCATTTTCTTTTGTATAAAATCCGGATGGCTTAACTATTTTTTTATTAATTAAGGTAAGAACAAATCGATCTGCCATAATTGAACGAAGTTCCTCCATCAAATCCAGGGCGAGTGATATTCGTCCTGCTCTGTCTGTATGTAAAAAGCCCACATATGGATCTAGTCCGACTGTTTCTAAAGCTGATTTGCACATCCCTGCAAGCAAAGTATATGTAAATGATAGCAAAGCATTTACTCTATCCATAGGTGGTCGTTTAATTCTTTTGTCAAAATGGAAATCTTCCTTTTGCTGTAATATTAACTCATTGAATACTGAAAAATATACCGAAGCTGCTTCTCCCTCTATCCCCCGAAGTTGAGATAGCGATTTAACATTATTTATATTAATTAGCGTATTATACAAATAACTGCTTTTTAATTTAATCCTTTCTACATCAATTCTTAAAGAATGATCTCTTATTGCCCTTTCAATAATCCATCGGCTGTTATAAATTTTGCCAATTATCATGTTTTTTGCAATTTTCAGAGATTTTTCTTCGTTTTCAGAAATACGATACTGCTCTTTACGCAATAGTACATTTCCCTTTGTTTCACCGTTAACTGTCGCTAAAAATCTCCCGCTTGATGATAAAAAAGTAATAGATATATTACGCTGTGCACAATAACCCATTAATTTTGGACTGGCTCCGGTAAATCCCATAGTAACAATTCCATCCAAAGTATGAAGAGGCAATCGTCCTATTTCATCGTCATAATATTTAACTACCACATTCTCACCATCAAGAGACAGGTAATAATCAGGATTTGTTATATATAAAGTGTTTAGTAACCTTTTCATCAATCTTCCTCCAACATATGCTCATTAATATAATTTTTTACTGTTTTTGCTAAGGATAGCTCAGGCATACAAATATGTTTCAATGAGCATGCATTACATTTCTTTGTTCTCTTTACTCGTGGTGTATAGCCTTTGTCGTATAACTGATGCATTTC
>CAZIHC010000420.1:0-1754 GCA_964538605.1 uncultured Herbinix sp.
TCCGTATTTATAACAATATTAAAATCTTTATTCTTTAATCGGACTAATTAAGTACTGTTTCCTTTCTGCAATCAAATCCTGTTATGCCGCTTTCCAATGCCGCCAATATATTTGTGAAAAAGTATTTACATAAAAGTTTCAACAAAAAAACTGCCGTAAAACCGGACTTTAAGACATATACGTCTTTCGCCAGTATTACGGTAGCTTTCATATATCTCTTTTATTTTTTACTTACAATTTCAATTAAATCCTTATTAACAACAACGGAATTCTTATCCACCATAGGAAAATTCATAAGTTTATAAGACCACACAGCCCGGCCGATTCCGTACTCTATAAGCAGGTCACTTAAGTCTTTATGCCACTTTAGCTTGCTTTCTATGGGTGCATTTTCTATTACCCCGTATTCTCCGCAATATAGAATGGCATTTCGCTCTTTTGCGAACCTTAAAGCCGGTTGGAGTCTGCTTCTTATATATTCTTTGTCCGTGATTTCACTGTAAGGATATTTTTTTCTGAACTCTTCACTTTTTGCAAGATAAGCTTCGTATACTTCCCGGTCAGACGGATAAGGGACCACCAATTCCAGATCTTTAAGCATCGGTTCCCAGCCTGCCTTTTGGTGGGTAAAAATGTGAGGCTCATAAAAATGGAAAGTATATACCAGATTGCCATCCTCTATAATATCCAGTTCATGCATGGTATGTACGCTGTTATAATTATTGCCGCCGATAATAATAACCCGTTCTTTATCAATGCTGCGGATTTCCTCAACGGTTCTTTTGCTTAACTTGTTCCATCTTGTACTGTCCGGTTCAACAATTTCGTTAAGAAGTTCAAAAACTAAATTTTTGCCGTAATTTTTATAACGGACGGCAAAGGCTTTCCACAAGCCGATAAACCTTTTCTGCATTAATTCGTCTTCAAATAATCTATTCTCATTCAAAGTATGGAAGGCATATCCCGGTGCCCTGTGCAAATCCAGTATAATATTAAGTTTATATTTTTCACACCACCGGATGCAGCTGTCCACATAAGCAAACCCATCTTCCTTATATTCAAAGGGTTTATCGTCATCTTCAAGAACCATATAGTCTATTGGAAGCCTTACGTGATCCATGCCCCAGGAAGCAATCTTTGCAATATCCTCTTCAGTTATAAAAGAATCAAAATGCTCTTTACTTGCCTTGCGATACTGGGAAATCCATCCCCCTAAATTGACACCTGCCAAAAAACCATCAAATTTTTTCATAAGTAAACCTCATTTCTTATACATTATAAAAGTGCCGTAACTATAAACTACTTTCCTTAATTTTTTATTTCAACTCCGAAGCAATTCATGATAAAATACCGTAGACTTGTTCTAAATAGAAATATCTCAATCTTGTTTTAAATAAACGTACATTTAAACTTTTCGAGTAAACTTGGTTAAAAAAATAAAAACAGAAAATTCACCGAATTTCCTGTTTTATATTAGTAGTTTCACGGTATTATATCAATGGTGCAAACAGTATTTGTCATGCATTATCTTATAGATTGTCCATATGCCGAATTAAGCCTGTTACTTGTCCAAATCGGCCGTACAATAAGGACATTTGGTAGCATCTTTATGAATGTCGGAATAGCAATACCGGCATTTTTTTGTTGCCGAAGCAGGCTGTTCCGTCGGTTTTTTCAGCTTGTTAATCCACCTTACAATAAGGAATACAACAAAAGCCATTATAATAAAATTCAATATATTTGAAAGAAAAAGT
>CAZIHC010000421.1:0-1744 GCA_964538605.1 uncultured Herbinix sp.
TTGAAAAGAGAAAACTCCTTAAATGCCAAAACCATAGCAGTTAATACGGACTACACCTGCATTCCTTTCTGGGAAGAAACCGAACTTGATTACTATATCATTCCTCATGATGATCTCATGGAAGAATTTATGCGCCGTGGTATTCCGAAAGAGAAACTCCTTCCGTTCGGAATTCCTGTAAAGCCTGAATTTTATGAGAAGCTTCCTAAACAAGAAGCAAGAAAAAAATTTTGTGAATATTACAATATCAATTTTGACCTTTCCAAACCTTGGTACATGATAATGTCGGGAAGCATGGGATACGGTAAAGTTCATCAACTGGTAAAGGCCATAATTAAATTACATCGTACCGACGTAAATGTTGTCATTATATGCGGAACCAATCTAAAGCTAAAAAATAAATTAGATATTGAATACGGAAATTATGAAAATGTAGTCGTCTGTGATTTTTGCAAAGACATACCTCTTTTAATGGACGCCTGTGATGTATTGTTTACAAAACCGGGAGGGTTAAGCAGTACGGAAGCGGCCGTAAAAAATATACCCATAATTCATACTGCTCCTATTCCCGGCTGTGAAACCAAAAACGCCCGTTTTTACAGAAACAGAAATATGTCTTATTCAAGCAAAAGCATTCAAAATCAGTTAAAAGCCGCTATTAGAATTTGCAGCGACGATGCATACAGGAACCGAATCATTCAGGCTCAGACCGAAAATATATCCCGCAATACCTTAGACAAGATTTATATGTTTCTTACTGATCTGTAAAGAAAGGAAGGAATGATATTTTGATTCATTATCTGCTTTTTACTGTAGCAGGCTTCTTATCCGGAAGCATCCTGTACAGTTATATGATTGCAAAACATTTTGGCCGTGTAGATATTACCGAGGTAAGTGACGACAAAAACCCCGGTGCTGCCAATGTCATTAAACATGTGGGATTAAAATACGGTATCCCGGCAATTATTCTTGATGTGTTAAAAGGATTTATACCCATATATCTGGCTGCAAAGAAGCTGGATATTGAAAGCTTGTATTTTATTCCGGTTCTTGCCGCTCCGGTTCTTGGCCATGCTACCGCTCCGCTATTTAACTGGCACGGAGGCAAAGCCATAGCATCTTCCTTCGGATGCTTATTGGGACTTATGCCAAATAATTACATTGTATTGGTCCTTGCTATGATTCTTTTCTTCTTTACCTTCTTCGTCATTATACGTCCGAACAGTCTTCGCTGCATCGTATCATATACCATATTTTCATTGTATTGTCTTCGTTACTGCCCTATTCCGGGTGTCCGTTACGGTAGTATACTGATTTCAATTATTGTGATAATAAAACATATCAAAGGTTATGAAAACACTAAAGTTACACTTCAATTCGGACCCTGGGAACAGCTTAAAAAAATTATCTAATCGATATAAAATCAGCTTATATAAATTGAAAATGGCTCTGTGTCAAGTAGATCGGTAAACGCTAAATACTTACCGATACACTTGGCACAGAGCCTTAATACATCAAAAGTGCCAAACACCGTAATATTCGCGATGCCTGACACCTTAAGGACAGCTCGTAGGGGAATCGAACCCCTGTTTCCGCCGTGAGAGGGCGGCGTCTTGACCGCTTGACCAACGAGCCACGGAACAATATTTATATTATACTATTCCGTTATAAAATGCAAGTACTTTTTTTTAATTTTTTAAATTTTTTCGCCAATTAATACAACAGTTCTTGCCACCTTATGCCA
>CAZIHC010000422.1:0-1742 GCA_964538605.1 uncultured Herbinix sp.
ATTGGATGTAGTTTCCCCAACTTGGTTTGCAGTGGTAGATGGTGAAGGAAATGTTGCTAACAATGCGGATATAGAATATGTAAACTGGGCTCATAAAAACGGTTATCAGGTTTGGGGACTGGTTACCAATGATTTTAATCCGGATATAACTCATGATTTTTTAAACAATACGGATATAAGAGAAAAGATAATATCACAGATTCTTATTTATGCAAGATTGTACAAGCTGGATGGTATTAATATAGATTTTGAAAACATTTATGTTAAAGACAGGGACATGCTTACCCAGTTCATGAGAGAGCTTTATCCTTTGTGCAGAGAACAGGGACTAACTCTTTCCATGGATGTTACTTTCATATCGGCAAGTACAAATTGGTCCCAATGCTATGACAGAAAAGCTTTAGCAGAAGCGGTTGATTATATGGCAGTAATGGCATATGACCAACATTGGGCTTCAAGCCCGAAAGCCGGTTCAGTGGCCCAATATAAATGGGTAGAGAACAATTTGAAGCGAATATTGGATGAAGTACCGGCTGAAAAAGTAATATTGGGTATGCCGTTTTATACAAGACTTTGGCAGGAAGAGAAAGTGGACGGAAAGGTAAAGGTTAGTTCAAAGGCATTGTCAATGGAAAAAGTACAAAGCATACTGAAGGAGAAAAAACCTGAAGTTGTTTGGGATGAGGAAAGCGGGCAATATTATGCCCAATACACTGAAAATAACATAACTTATAAGATTTGGATTGAAGATGCAGAATCCATAAACCTGAAATCTTCGCTGGTTAATAAGTATAATCTTGCGGGGGCTGCCGCTTGGAGAAGAGGATTCGAAACAGAGGACATATGGCCTGTAATAGCTCAGAACTTAAACAAAATCGATGATTATAGTCAGTGGGCTCATGCGGAATAATATGTAAAGTTAAAGAGGTTGCTGCAAAGTTTCATTTTGCAACAACCTCTTTAAGTATAGGTTCATTTATAACCTTAAAGGAATTATTTAAAGGTAGGCTGTTAATTTGTATATTATATATAAAAACTGATATAAAGAAGCTTAATAAGTAAAAAATTAATACTAATTTTTGCTATCTTTAGTGTTACAAATATAACTGTAATAACTAAAAAATATGTAAAAATCCAAAATAATATTTGCTCATTTCTATCATTGTTATATGTGCCGATTTTATATAGGTTATATCTTTTTTTATTTATAGGGTAAAAAACAGGTATTCCACTATCAGTTAATGAATCGAATAATAAGTGGCTTCCCCATCCAATTAAGATTGACATTGAAAAAGTGCTCTGTATCAATTTTATATGATTTGAAGAAATATTTTGTAGTGTTTTGAGCAATAAGACTTCTATGATAGGCTTGGCTGAATATAATGTAAATAAAATTAAAGTTAGCGAAATTATACTATGAGCCCAAGTTCTATGAGCGGATTCAATTTTATCTGGTAAAGTAGAGAAGAAGTAAACTAAGAAAGGACATAATCCTATAATCGATAAATTATTAATGTTAAATGAGAAAAAACCTAAGATATATGGGACCAAGATAAACAATGCTAGGATGCTAAGAGCTCCTGCCCTGTGAGTTTTGTATTTCATTAATAACACCTCAATTAATCAGATTATTTAATTATATGATTGTAAATATTAGTTAAATAACATTAAGTATAGAATGAATGGATTTAAAAGACCAGCTAATTAAAGTCAAGTAATTTTAGAAAAAAATTTTGAAAGTT
>CAZIHC010000423.1:0-1740 GCA_964538605.1 uncultured Herbinix sp.
GGGTTCTGTAAGATTTTGTAAGGCAATTAAACTTGCAATTTAAACAAAAAACTCAAGAAAAATAAAATATGGTATTTACAGAACAGTTGTGATATAATATACTATTGTCAATATGCCCGCTAGTATAAAGCGTAATGTGCTTCATTCGTTATATACCGCAGAATATGGTATATTTCGGCATTTAAGGTACATAATACAAGGAGGAAGCAAAAATGAGTTTACAGGTTGAAAAGTTAGAAAAAAATATGGCAAAGCTTACTATAGAGACATCAGCAGAGGAATTTGACAAAGCCATACAAAAAGCATATCAAAAGAATAAAAATAAAATAAACATTCAAGGCTTTCGCAGAGGGAAGGCCCCTTTGGCATTAGTTGAGAAAATGTATGGGCCTGAGATATTTTATGAAGATGCTGCCAATGAGATTATTCCTGCAGCATATGAAAAGGCTGCCAAGGAAAGCGGTCTGGAGATAGTATCGAGACCCGAAATTGACGTAGTACAGATTGAAAAAGGCAAACCATTTATTTTTACCGCTCAAGTTGCAGTTAAGCCTGAAGTAACCCTGGGCCAGTACAAGGGTATTGAAGTAGAAAAGAAAGAAGTTACAGTTACCGATGAGGAAGTTATGGCCCGTATTGAAAGGGAAAGGGAACAGAATGCCAGAATCATTACGGTAGAAGACAGACCGGTTCAAATGAATGATATTGTTGTCATAGACTTTGAAGGTTTTGTTGACGGTAAGCCCTTCGAAGGGGGTAAGGCAGAAGGATATTCTCTGGCTATCGGTTCAAAATCCTTTATCGATAATTTTGAAGATCAGTTAATCGGTAAATCCGCAGGAGAAGAGGTTGATGTAAACGTTACATTCCCTGAGGACTACCATGTTAAGGATCTGGCAGGGAAACCGGCTCTGTTCAAAGTTAAAATCCATGAGATAAAATATAAAGAACTGCCGGAATTAGACGATGATTTTGCTCAGGATGTATCAGAATTTGATACTCTTGATGAATATAAAGAAAGCATTAGGGCTACAATTAAGGAAACCAAAGAAAAAGAATTAAAGACAGCCAGAGAGAACGAGATTATAGACAAGATCATTGAAAATGCATCTATGGAAATTCCCGAGCCTATGATTGAAACTCAGGTCGGACAGATGGCTGAAGACTTTGCTCAGAGAATGAGATATCAAGGCCTGTCTATGGAGCAATATTTCCAATTTACAGGAATGGACGCCCAAAAATTCTTTGACAGCTTAAGACCGCAGGCTTTAAAACGCATTCAGACCCGCCTGGTTCTTGAAGCTATTGTTAAAGCAGAAAATATAGAAGTTACCGATGAAGAACTTGAAAAAGAACTGAATGAAATGGCTTCCATGTATAAGATGGAAGTAGACAAAGTAAAAGAGATACTGGGCGAAAGCGGTATCGAAAACGTCAAGGCAGATGTTGCGGTTCAGAAAGCCGTAGATCTTGTAGTAAATGAGGCTAAAGAAGTTTAATGTATACAATACAAATGAAGTTTAGATTCTAAAGAGGTCTAAATCTGATAAAGGAGGGTGCAATATGAGTTTGGTACCTTATGTCATAGAGCAGACCAGCCGTGGTGAAAGAAGCTACGATATATATTCAAGATTGTTAAAGGAAAGAATAATTTTCCTTAGCGAAGAAGTTAACGATACAACCGCCAGCTTAGTTGTGGCTCAGATGCTGTTTTTGGAATCTGAGGATCCCGGAAAAGAT
>CAZIHC010000424.1:0-1740 GCA_964538605.1 uncultured Herbinix sp.
CCGGCTCCTCAGTTATATCAACAACATACCTGAATCCTTCTATGCCGTTTGGCAAATCTGGAGAAACTATTGGTGTCGGATTTTTACCGTTTGAAAGACTGCCTATTACAAGATAGGTATGTCCGCCCTTAAAATCATATCCAATAACGTTTCCGAACAAATCAATATCATTTAAGTACACATATGTATTTTCTCTCATTGTCCGCCCAAAATGAGCTTTGCTTATGACTCCCTGAAAAAAGTTCTCATCAAACCGCCTTATGCTCGATACTTCTATAATTACATAATTATCAAGCGGCGTAACATTCTGATTGATTTGCTTCTCTTCTATATATGCATAAGCAGTCTTTTCAACATTTACCGAAAGAATATCTGGATGATTAGACAGTCTTTGAAAATCAAAATCGGCCAGTTTTTCATTCATCTGCCCATAAAATGCCTCAGCATCATTTTCTTTTTCACCCAGAAAATTTAATTCTACTACTGTAGTAAAAGTTTCATCCGCATCCCGAAGCATATTATAAGCAGCATAGTACATTCCCGCACCGATACTTAAGAACATGGCCAATAGGCCGATCAGAATAAAAAACAGAATTGATTTTTTGGGAGTCCGAATAATGCTTTTTAAACTGTGTTTTACCATAGACATGCTCCTTTTATATGGTGTCAGGTACAGTAAACAAACTGTAAATAAAAATTGAACAACGTTAATTTTTTGTTCATAGTTTGTTTACAGTGCCAGGTACCTCATAATATTTGACCATCGTTCGCTTATTTGTGCAATCCCTTCCAAAGTAGGATGAACCAGATCCGCCGATATATATGCAGGATTATCCAAAAGTTCCAGGCCGTCTGTGAATATCAGCTTGTCTTTTGCATGTTTCCTGACTATTTCTCTGAATTTGGCAGCCTTTTCCTGCCCCTGGCCCGTAAAACCGAAAATGCTTGTCGCAAATACAGGTCTGGGGTCTGAAGCCAGAATATCTGTAAATTCTTTTACTCTTTCTTCAAATAATTCAAACGAAAATTCGGGACCAATCATATTTATGCCCATCTCTACCGAAGCAAAATCCCAGTCTTTTCTTGATACTATGTATTCGGCCATGGCTTTTTCCAAATGAGCAGTGCCCGCAAAACCCAAATTATAATAGTCACAATTCAGTATCTGAGATATTCTGAACGGGTATGTATACGGAGCCGCCAAGGCCAAACTTCCGTGGGTAATCGAAGAACCGTAAGCAAGATATGCTTTTTTCGGCAGCTGTTCTTTAAGAGGCGGTTCCACTTCCCCCTCTACCCCTACAAAATAACAGGTTCCGTAAGGCAATACTATTCTTACCACTTCAGGATCAAAGGCAAGTTGAGATTTTTTTGCAATTTCTTTTAATAACTTTAAATTATTATTTTTAGGAATTGTAATTCTGGTTTCCTTTTGCAGGGTTTTGGATGAGTACTGCCAACCGCCCTGAAAAGTGCCATAATAAATAAATGCTACCTGGGCTTCTTCATTTTCATCCACGGACAATATAACAGTTGCAGAATCTCCTTTTAATCTGAAACGTAATTCTATGCCTGTAGAATACAGGCTCACTTCGTCCCTGGCCTTTTGATTTATCTGTTCTCTTACATAAGAAGGAATTCTGTACATCCGATAGCCTTTTTCGCATTTTTCAAGTTCTTCTACATTATGAGTTTTTTGCTTTGTACCTTTTTTACAATTCCTTTGCAAAAATTCTCTTT
>CAZIHC010000425.1:0-1729 GCA_964538605.1 uncultured Herbinix sp.
AAGCCCTGTATCTGACCGAAAAAGACGATCATCTGGATGTGGACGACATTACCTGGAATGATTTTGACATGGATGAAATTTTTAAGCTTATAAACAATACCCAATGCTCTTTGGGAGAAGAGTGCCTTTATGCTCTTTTAAGAAAGCCTTCTTTTTCCCGGGAAGAGTTGGAAGAAAGGAACCGTCTGATTGAATATTTCCGCTCTCATGAAAATGAGCGCTTAACAATACAGGCAAAACTAAATAAAGTAGGAAAATTAAAAAACTTATCCGTTTTTGATTATACCGGCAAGTTAAGCAGTCAGGAACCCCAAAGCAACCTTCCCCATTATCTTTTAAATATTGCCTTGCTTGTATCGATTGGGCTTATTCTTATAAAACCGTTTTTAGGTGTTAGTCTTACCATTACAACAATTTCACTTAATATCTTTTCATATTTTAAATATAAGGCAAAAATAGATAATTATATCTCTATAATAGCGTTTCAGCTTCGCCTGCTGGACAGCACGGAAGCTATATTAAAAATATCCGTACCGGAGCTGGATGCTTATTTCAAGCAGTTATCATCTGATTTAAAGACCTTTAAGCAGTATAAAAGAGGTTCTTTCATAGTGGTTGCCAGAAATGTCACCGGTAGTATCCTTGAAGCTGTGATCGATTATTACAGGATAATTACCCACCACGATATTATAAAATATAATTCAATGGTCAGCTATTTTAAGAAACATATGGATACCATGATCCGTATATTTAAGACGGTAGGTTTCCTGGATGCTATGATAGCCGCAGCTTCTTTCAGAGATATGGTAGAGTACTTTTGCATACCTGAACTGTCAGACGATTACGGCAATCCCAAGCTTTCCGTTATTGATGTCTACCATCCGCTTATTAGTGATCCTGTACCTAATTCCATAACTGAGGATCGCTGTGCATTAATAACAGGCTCCAACGCTTCCGGCAAATCCACCTTTATTAAATCCTTAGGAATTAACGCCATTTTGGCGCAGACCATATATACTTCCCTCAGTAGAGAGTACAAGGCAACCTTTTTCCTTATTTACTCATCCATGGCCTTAAAAGACAATATTTTAAGCAACGAAAGTTATTTTATCGTAGAAATCAAGTCCCTTAAAAGAATATTGGATAATGCCTGCAAAGACTATCCCATCCTTTGCTTTATAGACGAAGTGCTTAGGGGTACCAATACTTTGGAAAGGATTGCAGCTTCCTCACGGATACTGGCATCCATTACGGAAAAAAACACCCTTTGTTTTGCAGCAACCCATGATATTGAGTTGACTTATATACTGGAAAATCTGTACTCCAATTATCATTTCAGAGAAAAAGTAGAAGGAAGCAGGGTATTATTTGATTACAAATTATACGAAGGCAGAGCCGTATCCAGAAATGCCATAAAGCTTTTAAAGCTTTTGGGTTATTCCGAGGATATAATTACCGAGGCTGAAAATGCCGCAGATGAATATTTGAAAACCGGAGAATGGAGTACAATCTGAGAGGTGAAAAATGTTGCATAAAGTAGATATATATACCGACGGTGCGGCAAGGGGAAATCCCGAAGGCCCCGGCGGTTATGGCACAATTATTGTATATGTAGATTCCAAAGGGCAGGAGCATATAAGAGAATACAGTGCAGGCTACAAAAAAACCACCAACAACAGGATGGAACTGATGGCCGCTATCGTAGGCCTTGAAGCTCTCACGAAACCCT
>CAZIHC010000426.1:0-1715 GCA_964538605.1 uncultured Herbinix sp.
TTTAATTTTTCTTTATTTTCATCAATCAGTTTTAATTCCTGGTTTGTTATCTCAATCACCACAGGCGAGAGCAAGAACTGAGCCAAACTTTCATTTTCCCTGTATTTCCTCTTTAATTCTTCAAACCTGATCCTCTCATGGGCTGCATGTTGGTCTATTATCAGTAAATCATCTCCGCTTTGAAGAAGAATATAAGTTGAAAAAACTTGTCCTATAATCCTGGCGTCTATAAGTTGGTTTTCTTCTGCCTCTTTATTGTCGGCTTCAATGCCGACATTTTCAGTCGCTTCACTCAAAACCGCCGGGGCAGTAGCCATTTTTTCGGCCGGCTTTTCAGATGTATCAATTTCATTATATGTGTTATCTTCTCCTGAGCTCTCCAACTGCCCATTTAACTGACTGTCAGCATCATATGTATTTTTGGTTTTGCTTTGAGGGTTTACTGTTTGCCCAAAATATATATCCACCTCTTCATTATTCTCTTCGACAGCTATTCTCTTTGTCTCTTTATCAGTACTTCCTTTTATGTTGTCAGTTTCAGAGGTATCCGGTATTTCTATAAAACTTTTGTTTTTTGCGTTATCAATCTTTACTTCATAATTATCGGACTTTATAACCGAAACATTAGCATTAATATTTCCGTTATTTAAATTATTTTCATTATTTATATCTTTATCCTTTGCTGCAATAATTTTTTCTTCTTTTCGGTCAGACTGTTTTATTGGTTTACTGTCTGTAAAACCGGATTTTAACGTTAAGCCCTCCTGAACAAAATCCTTTGCCGGCTGGACATTTTGCTCAAACTTAAATAAGTTTTTCGCTTTTTCGGAAATTTCAACATTTCGTATAAGGGACTTACTAAGCAGAGCATTATTTATTGCATGATACACAGCTCTAAAAATTGTCTGTTCATCGGAAAAACGCACTTCCATCTTTGTGGGATGCACATTTACATCGACAAAAATGGGATTTATTTTTATTTGCAGCACAACAAAGGCAAATTTGTTCTTCATAAGATATGTTTTATATGCCTCGTCAATTGCAGAAAAAATCGTCTTATTCCTTATATATCTCCCATTTATATAAATTGACTGATAATTCCTGGTGGATCTTGCTATTTCAGGCTTACCTGCATACCCGAATATTTCAACTTTTTCGTCCTTGTATCTGACTTCTAACACTTCTTTTGCAGTTTCCTTGCCATAGAGGCTAAAAATCGTACTTAAAAGGTCATTATTTCCCGGGGTATGTATAACGCAATTCCGGTTATTCACAAGCTTTATTGAAATATGAGGATTTCCCAGCGCAATCCGATTGACAATATCGGATACATATCCTGCCTCGGTTGTATCCTTCTTAAGAAACTTAAATCTGGCAGGGGTGTTGTAAAATAGATCCCGCACAATAAAAGTTGTCCCAACAGGACAACCTGTCTGACGTACTTCCTTCACCACTCCGCCCTGTATCTTTATGTACTTGCCGTAAGGTTTTTCTTTAACCCTTGTGGTAAGTTCCACCAATGACACTGAAGCTATACTGGCAAGGGCTTCTCCTCTAAATCCAAGGGTGTAGATGGACTCTAAGTCATCGGCCTTCCTGATCTTGCTTGTAGAATGCCTTTCAAAGGCAATTTCCACATCGTCCTCATCAATGCCTGATCCATTGTCTACAACCTTAATCATTGATATTCCGCCGTTATTTATTTCAATGGAAAT
>CAZIHC010000427.1:0-1382 GCA_964538605.1 uncultured Herbinix sp.
AACCTTGTTTGCTATAACTTTATGCCTGTTTTTGACTGGCTTCGCACAGATCTGGCAAAGGATCTGGCCGACGGTTCGAATACCCTGTCATATGATGAAGACATAATAAAGAAAATTGATCCTTCCAGGATGTTTGAGCAGGTGAACGATAATTCCAACGGTTATGTATTACCGGGCTGGGAACCCGAAAGAATAGGCGAAATAAAAAGACTGCTTGACCTGTACAAGGATATGGATGAAGAAAAGCTGTGGAAGAATCTTGAGACATTTTTGAAAGAAGTAGTGCCTGTTGCAGAAAAGTATGGAATTAAAATGGCTATTCATCCCGACGATCCACCATGGTCAATATTCGGTCTGCCAAGGCTTATTACTTCCAAGGAAAACCTGGAGAGGTTTATCAACCTTGTAGACAGCCCATCTAACGGATTAACCATATGTACCGGATCATTGGGATCAAGCATAGATAACAATATACCTGAGATCATCAGATATTTTGGTGCCAAGGGAAGGGTACATTTCGGCCATGTGAGAAATGTAAAGATTCATGAGCCCCGTAAGTTCGATGAGGTTGCTCATAAGACAGAAGCCGGTTCCCTGGATATGTTTGAGATTATGAAAGCCTTCTATGATATTGGCTTCGAAGGTCCAATACGTCCTGACCACGGCAGAATGATCTGGGGAGAAATTGGACGTCCCGGATACGGTTTGTATGACAGGGCGTTAGGAGCTACATATCTTAACGGTTTGTGGGAAGCAATAGAAAGAATGGACAATGGCAACTAAGTGATATCTGTTATTTATTGACATATAAAAAAAGATCTTCTATACTTATAAACAACGGATACTTGCGTTCAGCATTTTAAGCAATACTTCGGGTTCATACCTGTAAGTTATGAAATAATTACGGTTTATGTGATAAAAAAGGAGATCTATGAACAGAAATATTTTGAAATGTTTTTTTGGTTGGTTGATATTAATTCTTTTAATAATTCAACCAACCAATATTTATGCTTCGGAAATTGCAAATCTGGGTTTCGTTGAAGCAGACGTTACCCTTTTTCCTGATGGCAAAGCCATTATTTCATATACGGTACGGTACAATCTTGTGCCCGGAAAAACAATGCTTGCATTTACTATGGAGGGGTTTGACAGGATAAAACCTGTTTTTGACAACGATTATGCCTATGTCATAACCGATGACAATAAATCCTATAAAATAGACATTGTAAATCTTGGCGGCGGCAGGTACGATATAATCAATGCCGGTAATCAGCGGCTTGGCGGTGAGTATCTGACATACAAACTACGTTTTACGGCAGATATGGCCGAGGCGGGTTACTTAAGCAGAACCGCTTCGGAAGACGGAAAAAGGCTTGTTGTAT
>CAZIHC010000427.1:1392-1706 GCA_964538605.1 uncultured Herbinix sp.
GAGCCCATGGAACATTACACAGTTACTGTAAATTATCCTCTTGAATTCAGCGAAAAAGATGCATCGAGAGAGGAAATTGAAAAGTTCCTGATTGAAAATGACTTTGCCACAGAAAAATGGATGAACGAGGAATACCTTATTGACTACCGCACAGTTGAACTGGAATCGGTAAACAGGGTACAGGTTCTTGTTCATAAGGATAATCCTGGAGCAATGTACCATTTCAGGATTCAGCAGTATATATCTGAAAACGTTTTTGGTGAAATGCCCGGTCCAGGTTTGCCTTACGGGAACAATAGGGATAAAGTGCCGGA
>CAZIHC010000428.1:0-1692 GCA_964538605.1 uncultured Herbinix sp.
TATTCTATAAAATAAAAAAGTCAACATTTAATTAATTTTTTTACATTTAGTTAAATTAATACTTATCTTAATGATAATATCATTCACTTAGTCACTAAATAATCACTTTTCAGCTAAAAAAGGCATTAAAAAAGCACTCAACCGAGTGCTCATATTTTATCTGAACCCATGATATTACTGGGTCTTATAAAAGCTGTTGGGCGGACTTGAACCGCTGACCTCCTCATTACCAATGAGGTGCTCTACCGTCTGAGCTACAACAGCATCTTTTTCTTACGACTGCCTAAGTATCTTGTTTTTCAAGATCTATCAGAACCTGATTAAGTTTTGTCTTTATTCTGGTTAATGCATTGTCGATAACCTTAGGTTCCTTACCAAGTACTTCGGCAATCTGTGTGTATTTCATATCCTGCATATACAGGTTTAATACACTCTTTTCTAAATCACTCAGGCGCCTTACGAGTTCATATTCTATCATACTTGTATTCTCTTTGTCAATAACTAAATCTTCAGGATTTGACCTTTTTTCTTGAAAAATTATGTCAACCAGTGTTTCTTTTTCCACATTGTCTCCATTTTCTCCAGTAAGTGGTGTATAAAGGGAAATATATGTATTTAAAGGTATGTTTTTCTTTCGGTTGGATGCCTTGATTGCACTATAAATTTGCCTCGATATGCACATATCGGCAAAACTAAAAAATGAATTTTGCTTATCCTTTTGAAAGTCACGGATTGCCTTATATAATCCTATCATTCCCTCCTGAATAAGATCATCTTTGTCTCCTCCGATCAGAAACAAAGCTTTAGCTTTGTTTCTGACTATATGCTTATATTTCTCAAAAAGATAATCCATAGCCTGATTATCTCCTGCCTGAATAAGACTGACAACCTCTTCATCGGGCATGGTACTGTATTTTATATCTGATTTCATATAATCAGCTCCTTATCGCCCTATAGGATTAACTCATTCTTTGCCTTACGATTTCATAGGCCAGAATTCCTGCCGCCACAGACGCATTTAATGAATCAACCTGCCCAAACATAGGTATTTTGGCTATAAAATCGCATTTTTCCTTTACAAGCTTGCCTACTCCTTCGCCTTCACTGCCTATAACAAGACCTATCGGCCCTTTTAAGTCAAGATTATACATCAGGTCTCCGTCCATGTCCGCACACACAAACCACAGGCCTTCTTTCTTAAGTTCTTCTATAGTTGCCGAAAGATTCGTCACCCTGGCAACCGGAAGATAGTTAATGGCTCCGGCAGAAGTCTTTGCCACTGTGGCAGTAAGGCCTGCAGCCCGTCTTTTCGGAATAATAATACCGTGGGCTCCGGCCTGATGGGCGGTACGGATAATAGCACCGAGATTATGAGGGTCTTCAATACCGTCAAGTAATATTATAAAAGGGTCTTCCCCTTTTTCTTTCGCCGCTTGTAAAATATCTTCAACCTCTGCATACTCATAAGCTGCCGTATATGCAATGACTCCCTGATGCTTTCCTGTCTGTGACATCCGGTCAAGCTGTTCTTTTGTTACATAGGATATAACCGTATCGGCCTTCTTTGCCTTACTGACAATAGTTCTTATAGGCCCGTCATCACTGCCCTTTAAAACAAAAAGCTTATCTATGGTTTTACCCGAACGGATTGCTTCAAGAACCGCATTTCTTCCTTCAATAACTGATTCTTCG
>CAZIHC010000429.1:0-1673 GCA_964538605.1 uncultured Herbinix sp.
GCAAAATAGTTGTCTTTGGAGCTCCTTATGACGGGACAACCTCATATCGTCCCGGTACAAGGTTCGCCAGCTCGGCAATCAGAAATGAAAGTTATTCGATAGAAACATACAGCCCCTATCAGGATAAGGACCTGGAAGATATAAATGTTTTCGATGCCGGAGATCTGGAACTGCCTTTTGGAAATCCTTCAAAAGCCATTGAGCAGATTGAAAACTTTACATCACAAATACTAAAAGACGAAAAAATCCCTTTTATGCTGGGCGGGGAACACCTGGTGACCTTAGGAGCCGTACGGGCAGCGGCAAAATTCCATAAAGATATACATATAATCCATTTTGATGCCCATTCTGATTTAAGGGACGAATACTTAGGCGAAACCCTCTCTCATGCTACGGTTATCAGACGTTGCTGGGAATTGGTCGGAGACAACAGAATTTTTCAGTTCGGTATAAGAAGCGGCTGTAAGGAAGAAATATACTGGGGCAAAGAACATGTCCATACCTGCTTTTATAATTTCAATGATTTGGATTATGCAGTAGATATTTTAAAAGATAAGCCCGTTTATTTGACCATCGATTTGGATGTTCTTGATACATCCGTATTTCCCGGTACAGGAACGCCGGAAGCAGGCGGTGTTACTTTTAATGAACTTCTAAGTTCCATTAAAAAAATATCTGTACTTAATATAATTGCCCTCGATATGACAGAACTTTCTCCTCCCCTTGATCCTACGGGAGCATCAACCGCTCTGGCCTGCAAACTTTTAAGGGAAATCCTCTTATACGTGTATAAGTAAACGTGTATAAGTAATGAGTTATTTAAATTTAATATTATGCTAACTAAAAATCAGTTTTGATATTTAAAATTATTTGTATTCTATATCGTACATTTTAATTATTTTCAAAATAACTTAAAAGTTGCATTCCTGTTTAAAAGCAACAAGTTATATCTTTTTTCAGTCAGTAACCTTAAAAGCTTAATGTAATGCTGCCAGCCAATAATTAAATCATTTGCATTGTTGTTAATCAATTAATTTTGGTAAACATGCAAATCAGATATATTAAAAAAGTAAATAAATACTTAATTACGAAATGGAGGTTTTTGATATGGGAAAAGCATTAATTATCGGAGCCGGTGGAGTCGGCAGAGTTGTTGCTCACAAATGTGCACAAAATCCTGATGTTTTCAAAGAAATTATAATAGCCAGCAGGACTTTGTCAAAATGTGACGAGCTTAAAAAGGAACTGGAAGGAGGTCAATCAAAAGTACATACCGCCCAGGTTGATGCCGACAAGACCGAAGAAGTAATAAATTTAATTAACCGTTTTAAACCCGATATCGTCATAAATGTTGCTTTGCCTTATCAGGATCTTTCCATTATGGAAGCCTGCCTTGCAACAAAAACGGACTATGTGGATACCGCCAATTACGAACCGCCCGAGGTGCCGAAATTCGAATACAAATGGCAGTGGGCATACAAGGAGAAATTTGAAAAGGCAGGTATTACTGCCCTTTTGGGTAGCGGCTTTGATCCGGGAGTTACCGGAGTGTTTACCGCCTATGCACAGAAGCATTATTTTGATGAAATTCATTATATAGATATACTGGATGCCAATGCAGGGGATCATGGCTATCCTTTTGCCACAAATTTCAATCCTGAAATCAATATCCG
>CAZIHC010000430.1:0-1670 GCA_964538605.1 uncultured Herbinix sp.
TTTTCTAGTATTAACTAGAGAACCGGGTTTACACAAAATATTTTATACTACCTAATACCGGTTTAACACAACGTCAAATTTAAATATGAAACTTATCCACATAAGCATATAAAATTAAAGAAAAAATCCACCGTATGTCTTATACTACGGTGGATTTACATGCGTTCATACTATTTCTAATTGGTACTTACTATTTTATAATATGTCCTTGCCGTCAATCCATAAACTATGCCGTACATAACCGCAAAGCCCAGTAAGGTACCGATTGTGCAAAACATTGTAAGATTGACATTAGTAAGTGAAAATAAGCTTAATAATTTTATCATTAATCTAAAGTCAAAAGCTACATGAATTGCAGCTACAACAAGCGGTGCAAAGAAAACAAATAAGAATCTGTGCATGTATTGAACGCTTAATTTCCTTTTTGGGCAGTCCGACCTTTTGCATAATCTCGAAACGGCTCTTGTCCTCATAGCCTTCGGATATTTGCTTGTAGTAAATAATCAGCACGGTTGCCATGATAAAAAGCAGCCCTAAAAATAAACCCAGAAACAAAAAGCCGCCGTTTAATGCATATATTTCAGCCGAACCTTCTGTCCGTGTTTGTACACTATATCTTAAATATTCCCCTACGCCTTCTTTAAAAAATTCTCTTATGTCATTTGCATATTTAATCTGTTTAATTTCGCTTTGATCGGTATCAATTACACCTACCCATTGTAAATTGCTGGCGTTATTCTTATAGGCAGATTTCTGTCCCTTATATAAGTTAATAAGTACCTGTTCATCCTTTACTACTGCGTAGTTAGTATTAATTAAGTATATTTCCAGATTGCCGATTGGAGGAAAGCTGTCAAGATGCTCTACAACAGTAAAATTAAAAGAATATTCACCGATCTCTAACAGCATATTATTTTTGATTTCATTTGTAGTATCAAATAAAAGGATTTCATTATCCTTAAGGCTTACTTCCCTGCCGGTAAGTTTCATATAATCTTTTTCGGTTATAAAGCATAACTGTATAAATTCAGCATTAAAGCTCCGGTCAATTTCAGTATCAAAAAATCCGTTACCCTTTCCTACACTAAATGCAAGATAAGTGTACTCATCCAAATCGGTTATTTTACCTTCGTCACTGCTTATGATTTCCTCAACTTTTTTTATAAATACTTCTTTATTAAACCTGTCTTCTGTTTCGCCGTCAAATTCAGCCTGCAATACAATTTGTCCCGGATAATATTTCTTTAGAGCATCCTCCGTTCCCAGGTAAAGAGAAAGGGTGCCGGATACCATAACAAGCACCATAGTTGACAGGATGCATATATTTGCAAGCCCAACAGCATTTTGCTTCATCCTGTACAGCATGCCGGAAATTCCGATAAAATACTTAGTTTTATAATATAACTTTTTATTTTTTCTAAGCATTTTAAGTACCACAATACTGACCGCCGCAAACAGGCAGTATGTGCCGATAATTACAAGGAACACTGCCAAAAAATAATACTTAAGAGCTTCTATTGCCGTGTTGGTCGTAAGGGCTATATAATAACCTGTCCCTAATGTTATCACTCCGATAATTGCCAAAAGCCACTTGCTTTTCGGTTCCCTCTCTCCTGCTTCTGTGCTTCTAAGAAGTTCTATCGGCTTAGATTTACCAATTCTTATGAGAT
>CAZIHC010000431.1:0-1643 GCA_964538605.1 uncultured Herbinix sp.
TCTGCCTTTAATTCTGTAGATGCATCCGATTTTGTGGTTATCTGAGGTGCAGAATCCGATTTTTCAGCGTATCCCGCATAATTAAACTCCATAAACTCATTATCCGCCTTTTTATTGGACGACATAAGACGAACGGCGCTCATTCCGACCAAAAGTATAATAACCGCAGCTGCGGCTGAAACCAGAATTCTTGTCTTTCGTATAATGAAAGCGGGCTTGTTATTTTTTTTGTTTTCTTTTACATGATCCAATTCATCAGCTTTTTGATTTTTTATTGCATTCAAGGTTCTATTAATCAAATCTTCCGAAACACTTATCCCTTCATTTTCAAGGGAAGCGTTCAGACGATCTTTTAAATTCAACTTATCTAAATCGAATTTATTGCTTTTCTTATCAAAACTCATCTGATACCCTCCCTTCCAAAACATCTTTTAGCTTTTGCCTTGCTCTTGCAAGCCTGCTCTTTGCTGTTCCTTCCGCTATATCTAATACTTTTGCGGCTTCCGCTATGGACATGTCATTAAAATAGACACACATCACCACATCTCTGTATTTTGCAGGCAGGGAAAGGACCGCTTCTTTTATCAGATGATTCGTATCCCGCTTCTCAACCTCATTATAGTCTAATTCAGAAGAAATCGTTTCTTCATGGTATTCCATCATCGGAACTACCCTTCTGTTATAAGCACTTTTCAGATAGTCTTTACAGGTATTTATAGTTATCCGGATAATCCAGGTTTTTATACTGGAATTTCCTACAAATGTAGAGAGGTTATTATATACCTTTATAAAGACTTCCTGGAAAATGTCTTCTGCAACATGAATATCTTTGACATACATATATGCTGTTCGAAGTACATCATTTCCATATTCTCTGATTAGGGCTTCTATCTCATGTACAGATGACTGCCAGGAGGCGTCATTTTGTTTATCTTTTTGCATCCAAAAATCCCCCTATACTATATCTAATAATCCAGGTCATTATTTTTCAGGCTACCTATAGTATACATGTACTATCTTCTAATGTAAACGTTAATTTGGATGCAAACATAGTCATCTTTCCCTTTCCGAATATTAGACGCCAAAGAAGACGACAAAGTTCCAAAATATTTGCAAAGTCTATAATCTTCCAGAACAGATTTTGCATAGAACAGCTAAAATTTCAGCAAAATTTCTATACTTCTTTACAATATTTAGCAGTCTATTGCTTTTAATCAAAGCGGAAAAATATAAAATGATGCTCCCCTATCCGACCAAATCGAATAAAGGAGCACTCTCTTATATGTCACCGATTATTCTATATCGCCATATGCCAGTTTATACAAACCGGCATATACGCCGTTTAAAGCCAGTAATTCATCATGGGTACCGGTTTCCTTAATTCCATCCTCCGTTAGTACAATAATGCGTTTTGCATTTTTTATGGTCGACAGTCTGTGGGCAATAACTATGGTAGTACGGTTTTTCGCCAGTTTTTCCAGGGAATCTTGTACTATTTTTTCACTTTCATTGTCAAGAGATGATGTTGCTTCATCAAATATAAGTATAGGAGGATTTTTTAGGAAAACACGGGCTATACTTATTCTTTGCTTCTGACCTCCGGAAAGCTTTACACCTCTTTGGCCGATATCGGTATAATATCC
>CAZIHC010000432.1:0-1637 GCA_964538605.1 uncultured Herbinix sp.
TAATCAATTAATTTCTGATCGGTTAGCTTCTTGATTACAGCAGGATTTGTACCATTGGTATCTAGTTTAACTTTTAGACCGATTTCTTTGATTTGGCTTATAAAAAGAGGCAAATCGGGATAAATGGTGGGCTCACCTCCGGTTATACATACTCCTTCCAGTATATTTTTTCTCTTACGAAGGTAAGCAAGTATCTCTTCCTGAGGGATTTCCGGCTGGGTATGTGGCCTTAAGACCAAAGAACCGTTGTGGCAAAATGGACAACGCATATTACAGCCGCCCACAAACACCGTCGCAGCCAGATGTTTCGGGTAATCCAAAAGGGTTGACTTATAAAAACCATGAAATTTCATTTATTCACCTCGTTTGTCATTAACGGATTCGGGTTGCAAACAGGCTTACATATGGAGTATAATGTTTAAGCAGATTAACCCGAAAACCTTTATCGTAGATACGCACCTGTTTTGTATAAAATGGCTTTTTAAAGATTTCAGATGAGTTTTGGTGTGTATAATAAATATACCAGATTATAAAGACTCAGTCTATAGAAAAGGAAATTAATCATGACTGACGAAAAAAACAAGACAGATGAAAAATACATGAGAGAAGCTTTAAAGCAGGCAAAACGGGCTTACCTTTTGGGGGAAGTTCCTATCGGCTGTGTTATTGTTTATAAGGATAAAATTATCGGAAGAGGATATAATAAAAGAAACACGAAAAAAACCACCCTTGCCCATGCAGAAATAACGGCAATAGATAGGGCCAGCAAAAAGATGGGAGACTGGCGTTTGGAAGACTGCACCATATATATAACCCTGGAACCTTGTCAGATGTGTTCGGGAGCAATTGTCCAGGCCAGAATAAAGAGGGCGGTCATAGGGGCAATGAATCCCAAGGCCGGTTGTGCAGGTTCCATATTAAATATCCTTCAGATGGAGGAATTTAATCATCAGGTTGATATTACCACCGGAGTTTTAGAGGAAGAATGTTCAGCAATTCTGCAAAAATTTTTTAAAGAACTTCGTATTCGTAATAAATTGGAAAAGCTTGAGGGTTGACAAATGCACTATATAAATCGTATACTATGCATACGGTCTTAAGTTTAAAGGAAACAAAAGACCAAAATAAAATTGTCATAAAGTTTCCGTGCAGCCGGGGAGATAGCGGTGCCCTGTACCTGCAATCCGCTACAGCAGGGGTGATATTCTGCCTAGGGTGACTTATTGTAGGGCTGGCCTCTATAAGTGATGTTGACGTTCGGGTCTTACGCAACAGGACTTTGTGAACCGTGTCAGGTCAGGAATGAAGCAGCACTAAGCAAATGTTCCTGTGTGCCGTAAGGCAGCCTGGACCGAGTTAACTGTAGAGGTAACGCCTATGGTAAGCATTCGAAGCAGAATGCACGGAATAAATTTATATAAGAGGGATGGATGCAATAGGAATCCATCCCTTTTTTAATAGATAAATTTAAATTAATAAATCTCTTATATCACTATAGAAGATGTATATAGTTGCTTAATCAAATAAGATATTTTATAATTAAGTTAAAGGATGAGGAGGTGTATAATGAAAAAAATAATAAAAAAAGTATAATGATACCAGAAATTAAGACAGACAAAACGGCCAAAATAAGTTAG
>CAZIHC010000433.1:0-1632 GCA_964538605.1 uncultured Herbinix sp.
TGCATAAACGACAATTCCGATCAGAGAACCGGTCAGCGATATAACAAAAGATTTGCGCATACGGTCGGTCCTTCTTTTCAGTCTTTTTGTGTTCAATATTATTGATATCAGACTGAAAACAAAAAGAAAAACAAGCAGCCAGAATGCAGTATCCAGTAAAGAATAATCCATGGTTGTTCTCACTTCTGCTTTCAACAGCCTGTCAAAAAAGTTTTCTTTTCTGGGCAGCGCAAAATGTACCACTGAGAGAACAGCAATTATAATCAGCCAAACAATTATCACTGCAGCATCAAGAAATTTACATATTATATCTTTCTTTTTTCTGCGTTCAGTTCTGTATTTAATAGGCTCGTTGCTATACATTTCAAACTCCCTGACAGAAAATTCAGATAATTTCTCCTGAAAAAACCTATTTATTGCATTTTCAATTTTAATTTATCATATTCCTTCCAATTGTCAACCTTTGATATTTATCCGGCACGGTTTCTGTAAATGATGCTTTTCACTGATAAATCAGGTGCTGCAGATTTTCCGGTTACAAAGGCGACATCAATGAAACCTTCATGCACATCCGAAAACCAAAGCAAAACGCTGAATTTACCCCGGAAATGACTCACCTGCTGGAAAACTATGATACTTAGTTACATAAAAGTATGATAAAATATGATTAGAAATTTTTCATCAGGGTAAATACTAATTGTGTTAATTTCTACCTTTCACTTGTCATTTCAATTAAAAATACTTGTTTGAAGGGAGTTGTTTTTATGGCATTTGGAAATCCGTTCGCTGCGAATGTTGAACGCAAATTAACGAAAGAGGAGCTTATTCAGGCAATACGACTTGATATTGCAGGTGAGCTTGAGGCAATTTATCTCTATGACGCTCACATCCAGGCAACAGATGATGAATTTACAAAAAAAGTGCTGGCAGATATCAGGGACGAGGAAAGAGCACATGTAGGAGAACTGATGACATTGTTGAGACACCTGGATCCCACCGAAGCAGCGCATTTTGAGGAAGGTGTCCAGGAAGTAAAGGAAATGATGGAAGAATCGGGTATCAGGTCAAATTCTGAAAATTCCCAGTCCACTGTGGGCAGCTTATTGAAGGAGTAACTCCTCTTCTTATGCAGATACCTTTATAAATGAACTTAAGGAGGGAAAAACATGGATTTTCTTGCAAGAGATACTGTGTCATTCCCGGAAGATTTCTGGGAGAAAATTGACAATACAGTTGTAAATACCGTAAGAACCCATATAATCGGACGCAGGTTCCTGTCCCTGTATGGTCCTTTGGGAGCCGGAGTATTAAGCGTAAATGTTGACAGTACCGATACGGCGGAAGAAGCCGAAAACGGTTTTGTAAGAACGACAGGGAGAAAATTTGTTGAACTTCCCCAGATTTATGAAGACTTCACTCTTAACTGGAGAGATATAGAACACAGCAATTCCACAGGAATTCCTCTGGATCTTACAAAGGTCAGACAGGCAGCCCAGAAAATTGCCCTGAAGGAAGATTCTCTCATTTTCTTCGGTAACGAATTCCTGGGCACGGAAGGATTGTTAACGGCAGAAGGCGCCGTCAAAATGCAAAAGAGCGACTGGACTGTCGGTGATAATGCTTTCAGGGACA
>CAZIHC010000434.1:0-1622 GCA_964538605.1 uncultured Herbinix sp.
AGGGCTTATTAAACTTATATGCTTAATTTTTACACCGGTCAGCTTTCTGTTTGATATTATCATGAACTTTATATTCAGGATTTTTAAAATAAATCCTGATGATAAAAATGAAGGTGAAATAGAAGAAGAGATTATTTCCATAGTAAATGAAGGCCATGAACAAGGTGTAATCGATGCCGGGAAAGCGGAGATGATATCAAATATTATAGAACTGGATGATAAGAAAGCCCAGGATATAATGACTCATAAAAAACGTATTGTAGCTATCAATGCCGAGATTTCACTTAAAGAAGCGCTAAGATTAATGCTTTCGGAAAACTATTCAAGATATCCATTATATGTAGATAATTTGGACAATATAGTCGGAATTCTTCATTTGAAAGATGTAATATCCGCATACATATCCGGGGACGAAAATAATAAAACGCTGCAGGAAATAGCAAGAGAACCTTACTTTGTACCCGAAACCCAAAGTGTCAATTTGTTGTTCCGGGAAATGCAAGCCAAGAAAATTCATATGGCCATAGTTGTCGATGAATACGGACAAACTGCCGGACTGGTGGCTATGGAGGATTTTCTGGAAGAAATTGTGGGTAATATACAGGATGAATACGATATGGAAGAAAAGATGATAATTTCAGTTGAAGATGATTCCTGTGTGGTTAAAGGTTCCATAAGCCTGGAAGACCTGAAGGAAGAGCTTGATATAGTAATTGAAAATGAAGATTTTGATACATTAAACGGCTTTTTAATATCAATTCTTGACAGAATACCTGCAGACGGTGAAAAGGCTACTTTGCAGTATGGCGGATATCAGTTTGACATTCTTGAAACTATGAATAAAATGATAGGACAGGTCAGGATAACCAAGCTGCCTGTTAATCCGATGAGAATGGATGAAGACCTGGAAAAAACAGTAGTCGGATAGAACCTGTATATTTTATTAATAAACAACAATATTTATTTAAAAAGTGTAAAAAAGTCGGCCATTAAGGCCGACTTTTTCGGTAAATAACAGGGGTGTTAGTTTACCATAACGTATGATAGGGTGGGAGTAGAAGTGCTATTCACACTGTCTATGGTTATAATATACAACCAATATGTGTATAATTTGTGAATGATATATAAAATAAAAATAAATTAAATTATATTAATAAAAAAGTAAAATAAATAATTTAAAATGGAGATTTATGGAATACTCATAATAATTTGAATAAATAATTAAAGTAAATGAATCAAAAGGGTGTCTGATAAGCTGAGCTTACAGACACCCTTGAATCTATATATAAGTAGGGAGGAGGAGAGTGAAAAATTGTATTTAACACCTTCTGATTGTAGTATATACCAAAATTATGTTCAAATTATGGATAGAATAAAGATAATTTGTAAACAATTTAGTTCATTTTTATGTCAAAACATGAAATATATGCTAGGTGTACTATATACCCATTTTTTTCGGCGGTACCGGAGCTTTTTTACATGATACTTCATGTTTTATAACGATTATATAATTTTGGCATATATAATTTAAATATTTGTGTATATTATAACAAAGTATTAAAAAAAACAGATAGTGTCAAGAAGTTTGTGTAAACTACTTCTTGTATGTATAAGTTAGTTTT
>CAZIHC010000435.1:0-1618 GCA_964538605.1 uncultured Herbinix sp.
CTTGCAATTGTAAGATGTGGAAGTGCTCCGAACTCCCTTAAAGAGAGTTCCATTATTTCATCAATATGCGGAATCAGTTCATCACATGGTGTTATTTCAATTGATATGGAACACCCCGCCTGCCTCATTTTATTAACATTACAGATAAATGTTTCAAGCATATTAGTTCGCTTAAGCTCTAAATAATGAAATGAGAATTTTATAAACAACCGATTTATATTAATATTTGAAGCCAGCAGTTCGTCAAATGCCTTCGATATCGTACCGTTTGTTACAATAGATACAAAGTGGCCTTCTTCAATCAGTTCCGTAATAATAGGAAGTAAATCCTTACACAATAAGGTCTCCCCACCGGCGGTTAGATTAATTAGAGCCACTCCCCCTAATCTGCTTTTTGATAATGCAGCTCTAATAAATTTCGGTTTATGAAAATGATTTTTCCTATGTTTAAAGTCTCTTATCTGACTTATATAGCAATAGCTGCACTTTAGGTTGCAATATGTATATGGAACATGGCAGTTTACAATTTTCACAATCTGTGGTTCCATATATTCCTGATCATTATTCTGTTGATTTTCATTAAACATTTTCTCATATCTTTCAAGATGAAACATATCATAGGCAGGCATATACGCGTAAACAGCCTCGTTAATATGACAATATGATATGCCTTTTTCATCAAGTTCTTTGGAAACAGCTTTTATATCTTTTTCGGCCTCAATAGCAATTAAAACAGCATAGTTATTATGAATTTCATCCTTTGATCTGCATATCAGATTGCGGAATGCACAATCAATATCTTTTGCCGGGTATGTTTCCCATTTATGGGGAAATGTATCTGCAAAGAATTCAATATTGATGGACGGATCAATTTTATTAATACATTTTCTCATTATTTTGCCGGTACCCCAGATTACGAAGCTGTGGTTACTTTTTATTATTTCGTCATATGCTTTATACATTATCCAATTCCCCTAAGATTGCTTTGTTTATTTTATACCCAATATCCTTTTTTATCTGATTGCTTAAGTGATTCTTCCAGTTAATCCGTTTTATATCTGTATATTTTAATTCATGTATAAAATTCTCCAGATTGTATTGACTGCTTTCATATGCAGACCGGTTAAGATATCTGCTTTCAGTTTCCAATATAATCTCTTCTTTAATTATACCGTTACCGGTTATTATAACTATTTTATTACCCTGAAAGGGTATAATTATATAATCATCTTCATATTGTAATACATCATACACACCAAAATTATTTTTCACTCTTGCGGTTTTATAATCTGAGATGTCGATATTGACAATGTTAATTTCCTCTGTCAGTAAATCAAGCATAATTATGCCATTGGCTTCATGGGGCATAAAAAATATTTTATCTTCAAATGTTTTTGTATACCAGTAACAGTATAAATATTTCTGCTGTTTCATCCATAACGTGTCTGGTAGATTTATTGTTTTGCTGATGTGATTGTCTTCTAAACTGATTATTTTTATCGGATCAAACTCCCTTACCGGAGCTGTATAAAATTTATTGTTGCATACTGCGCCATATGAATAATTTGATCCGGCTGTCCACGGTGTCATCTCTCCTGTCTTGGTGGACATTTTGATA
>CAZIHC010000436.1:0-1615 GCA_964538605.1 uncultured Herbinix sp.
TATATCAGAATATATTTTTTGTGTCAATAAAATGAATTCTATACAAAATTTTTTCAACACTTTGTCATTCTTATTCGTTATATTAATAGAAACGGACAAAGGAAGGAGAGCACAAATGATTGACATACTTTACACAAAATACCACAGAGAAATTCTATGGTATTGTATCAATCTCTCCGGTAATAATCGTGTCCTTGCTGAAGATATAGCGCAGGATACTTTTATGAGAGGACTGGAAAATGCCCATATTTTAAATAACATGACTGAGGCGCAGTGCCGGGCATGGCTTTATAAAACGGCAAAGAACATATTTATAGACAAAATCAGGCGTATAACCAAAGAACCTCAGCCGGAGTTTGAAGCCATCACAGAAGATGATTTAAGTGAAATTATGGTCAGGCAACTATGTGCCCAGCTTCCTGATGAAGAAAGAGAACTGTTTTGGTTAAGATTTATGGAGGGATACAATTCAACGGAACTTGGTGAATTATTCTCTCTTTCTCCTTCCACCGTACGGTCCAGACTTTCATCAGCCAGAAAAAAAATAAGAAAATTATATTTGGAACAGAAAGGAAAAGGTGAATTATATGGAAAAAAAGAAATTAATAATTGATGCGTCAGTAGTTGATGCCAGTTCGTTAACAGAGGAATATCTCAATTCTTATGAAAGTATTGTTATTAATGCATCCGCATTGTTAGTCTCCAAAAGATCAAGTGAACTTCTCTCCCGTTGTAATGCTAAAATTAATGCGTCTCAAATAATTGATATACCGGAAGATTCCGAAATTATGATTCAAAACGGTACTTTCGAAATTACTGAAGGAACTAAAATGGTTAAACCCACATTTTTGCTGGTAAACGGCCATCTTGACATTAAAAATAATGCCCGAGAAGCGCTTAAGACATTTACAGGATTTATAGTAAACGGATTATTATCTTATCCTTCTGATCTTAGCAACAGTTTACCTCCAATAAATATAAACGGAACTATTGAATCCTACCCTTCCGATGCCATCCGGCTTAAAAATAAGCTGATAGTTGACAAAGCGTTTATTATCAGGGCTAAAAATGCCAAATACTATGTAAAAAGCAAAGTTATTATATCCGACGAAACCCTGGATATTTCAGAACTTCTAAAAAAGGGGACTACTTTTATCACCAAAAAGGCTTTCATAACAGAAAACTTGCTGGAAAGTGCCGTTATGCTTTTTGAAGAAGATACGGAAATATTTATGATACCTGCAGGTTATTCATATGTATCGGAAGAAAACTTAGATGATATGATGATAAAGAAATACGGTGACAAATTATATGTTGCCGGAGATTTAATAATCACTTCCGAAGGTGAAAATGCCTTAAACAAGCTTTCCGGCTTAAGAGTAAACGGTACCGTAATGGTTCTTGAACGACTGGCAAAGAAACTTTTGGACCTGGATATTGAATATAATGAATTAAAACTTATAAAGGGAAATATTATCAAAGACAGTGGCGTGTTCCATTTAAGCAGCCAAACCCTTTCCCGTTATAAAGACGGTATTACGGTATTAGATTGCGGCATAGTAAAACTTGATCCCGATATCAGTCCACAGGAAATTGAAGAAAAATTGCAATTTAT
>CAZIHC010000437.1:0-1565 GCA_964538605.1 uncultured Herbinix sp.
CAATGTAGGCAGAATATTCTTTACAGCCTGCGGGACCACTATTTTCATCATAGTAGTTGCGTACGAAAGGCCAAGAGCCCTGCCCGCCTCCATTTGACCCACATCGACAGACAAAATACCGCCCCTCATAATTTCCGAAACATACGCACCGCTGTTAAAACCAAAAACCAGAACGCATACATTTATGGCAGGCAAATTTAATCCAAGCAGGGGCAGGATTACATAATACGCCACCAGAAGCTGTACTACAATTGGTGAGCCTCTGAAAAGCCCGACATAAAACCTGCAGAATCCATTCAATATTCTTGGAAGTCTCTTGTATTTAGGAATTACTTCAACAATTGCTATTAATGTCCCGATAATAATACCTATAGCAAGCCCCACAACCGCAATATATACGGTGTTATAAAGCCCGGTAACTACTTTTGTATATCCGTCATGATAATAAAAAATGTCCCAGAATTTCTCTATTTTCTTTCCAAAACTACCCATCTTATTGTCCCTCTATAAAATTAAAATAAATTTAAACCTCAGAATACCCCGCATTTATTCAGCGGGGTATTCTTATTTTATAATAATTCACTTAAATTAATCAGTTAAGTTCGTTGAATGCATCCACTATAAAGCGGGCCGGAGCTTCGTCTATAATGACATATTGAATATTTCCGTTCAGCATATCCTGAACCGCAAGTGAACCGGATTTATAACCGACACAGGATGCATTGAAACCATCAAATCCCCACTCTTCGTCTCCTTCAACATAAAATTGAGCGGTGGTTCCATTCTGAACGCCGATCTTGATATCATTGCCAAATCCGGCCAGAATGGTCTCTACATCTTCTGCAGTCTTACAATCATCAAATGTGGTATCATCTGCCTTGACAACCAGCATCTGAGCGGCATCATAGTACTTGTCAGAAAATTGTACATATTCTTTTCTGTCTTCCTTAATAGTAAGTCCTGCCATGGCAATATCAGCTTTTCCCTGACCTACTGAAAGGCAAACAGATTCAAAATCCATATTGCTTATTACAAGCTCTTTTCCGAGGTGATCAGCAAGAAGCTTTGCAATCTCCATGTCTATTCCGTAGTATTTATCGCCTTTTGTATATTCAAACGGCTCGAAGGCTGCATTTGTTGCAACTACCAGCTGATCTTTGCCGGGATTCAGTTCAGCCGATGACACAGGCTGAGGCTCCCCATCACCGAAATAACGGTTCAATATCTCTTCATATGTACCGTCTTCTTTAATTTTAGCAATGAAGTTATTTACTTCCTCAAGAAGTTCAGGTTGGTTTTTGTCCACACCAAAAGCATATTCCTCCTGAGTAAGGGGTATTTCAATAACTTTAACAACAGCAGAGCCTTCCTTATCTTTATCAGAAGCTCCACAGCCAGCAATAAAAATTGTCAGGATTGATACCGCAATAATCAATGCAATAATCTTCTTTGTGTTCATGATCGCCTATCTCCTTTTTGACAATTGAATAGTTATACACAATTGTTTCTGTTTTTGCATAAATATAAGTTACATCATGAAAATACATTTGTCAACTAATATTTAT
>CAZIHC010000438.1:0-1556 GCA_964538605.1 uncultured Herbinix sp.
AAAGCCTCACCTATGCAATGGCTGCCGGTGGCACAGGCTGTAACTACATTGGAACATATTCCCCTGGCCCCGAATTTTATGGCTATATTGCCCGCAGCCATATTGGTAATAACCATGGGTATGAATAAAGGGTCTATCCTTCTTGGCCCCTTATCCAAAAGATTTTTTTCCTGTTTTTCAATATTTGCAAGCCCTCCTATACCTGAACCTACAATTACACCGAAACGGTCTTTATCCAGGCTTTCAGGATCAATACCGGCATCCTGCAAGGCCTGAGCGGCTGCCACAACGGCAAATTGTGAAAACGGTTCCATTCTTCTGCTTTCTTTTGAATCTATATAGGGTTTCGTATCAAAATCTTTAACGGATGCGGCCAGTTTGACTTCAAAATTCTCCGTATCAAAGTCCGTAATAAAGTCAATGCCGCATACTCCGGCTTTTACATTGTCAAAAAATTCTTTTACGTTGTTTCCTATAGGCGTAACCGCGCCCAAGCCTGTTACCACTACTCTGTAATTCATGCATTTTCCCTCCATGCCGTTTTTACGGCATATAATTTAAGTTTACATAACCATTCCGCCGTCTACACACAGAACCTGGCCTGTTATATAATTGGAAGCTTCAGAGGCAAGAAAACATACTGCACCCGCAACTTCGGAAGCGTCCCCAAATCGGCCCATGGGAATAGCCGCAATACTTGCTTCCTTAACCTTATCGGGAAGTGAATCGGTCATGTCAGTTTTTATAAATCCCGGTGCAACGGCATTTACCGTTATCCCTTTACGGGCGAGCTCCCTGGCGGCAGATTTTGTCATACCGATAACTCCCGCCTTAGATGCGGCGTAATTTACCTGGCCTATATTACCGGTTAATCCTACAACGGAGGATATATTGATAATTTTTCCATATTGCTGTTTAAGCATAATCTTTGACGCATGCTTCATACAAAAGAATGTGCCTTTTAAATTTATATCCATAACTGCATCAAACTCTTCCTCAGTCATCCTCATAAGCAGATTATCCTTATTAATGCCGGCGTTGTTAACCAGAATATCTATCTTTTCATATTTCTTTACCGCTTCATCAATCAGGTATTTTGCCTCTTCTTCCCTGCTTACATCTGCTTTGACCGCAATAGCCTCACCGCCAAGCCCGCTTATGGTCTGAAGAAGTTCCTCAACCTGTAAAAAACTGTTTCTGTAATTTAAAACCAGCTTTGCACCGTATTCGGCAAACTGCAAAGCTATGGCTCTTCCTATGCCTCTTCCGGCACCGGTTATTACAGCGATTTTTCCTCTCAGCATATCCGACTCCATTTCTATAATATTTTTTAAGTGCAAAAATTACACGATTTTTTAAAATTTTAACTTTTGCATTCGAGCTTTAAACAATGATTATTTAATTTAAATAATGGATTTTTAACTATTATCATTTAAATGCAATAAGTCACGATTAGTTTATCTTTCTCAAAGTTGAAACGGTTTCTTCCAGGGATGTAATATCCTCCACATGATAAACCTTAAGGTTTCGGTCAATCTTTCTTACAAAACCGGATA
>CAZIHC010000439.1:0-1535 GCA_964538605.1 uncultured Herbinix sp.
TCTAACTTAGAAAAGCTGAAAAATTGTCTTGACAATGGGGGGCATTATAATGTTAATATTTAACTAGATTAAATTCCGGAGGGGTAAGATAGTGAATGTTTTTATCTTAGGAAGTTGTGTAACCAGAGATATATTTAGGGTTGTGGGGAAAGAAAAAGTTGTAGATTACTTTGCTAGAACTACTTTAATCAGTCTTATGTCACATCCATTACCAATCGAAGAAATAAATTTAAATTCCGAATTCCAAAAAAGGATTGTTAAAAGAGATTTTGATAAAAATTTCTTTGAGGAATTAAAAAAAGCAAATTTTGATTTTTTAATAATTGATTTTATTGATGAAAGGTTTAATGTACTTAAATATTCAGATTCTTATATTACAAGGTCTAGCGAATTTGTGAATGCTGGTTTAGACGATTCTTATGATTTTGAACCTGTAAATAAAAACACCGATGAATACAAGGATAATTGGAAAAAGGCCGCAGATTTATTCATAAAGAAACTTAAAACCATAGTTCCTAATGAGAAGGTCATACTTCATGAAGCTTATTGGGCTCAAGAGTATATTGACAATAACGAAATAAAAAGCTTTGATAACCAGAAATATATTCAAAGCAATAACGAAATGTTAAAAGAATACTATCAATATTTTAAAGAATCAATGCCTTTGAAAGTAGTGAAGGCAGATTCACTTTATGCGGATGTTAATCATGTATGGGGGTTAAGTCCCTTCCACTATACTGATGAGTATTATTTCGAAATTTATAAACAGCTACAACGGTTAAATGTTACTCAATAAATTTTAATAAAACAACAAATTATCAACACATCTAAAACTTAGGTGTGTTTTTATATTGCACATTCGGACGATAATGAGAAACACATAACTTATGCCATTGCAAATGGAACAAATAATTATTCGGTGAACATTCCTGAGATTACGCAAGAAGAAAAAGATGAAATTTTAGCTGAATTTGCTGTATCAGAATAAAGATTGATTTTAAATAGGACGGATAATACCGAATCCGTCCTTATTTATCGCAGCATTCAAAGCGGGTTTAAAACCTGCTTTTTTATTTTGACTTTTTATGAAGTTAATATGATATAGGCTTAAATTGGAAGTACCAAAGAGAGTGTGGTGTCGATTATGGATATGGATTTAGCAATATACGCTGAAAGAATCAGAGCAGTTGAAGAAAGTGCAAAGTCGGCACATAAAAGAATAAATAAACTTGAAGAAAATCAAGCCATATTAATGGACATGAATGCCAGTATCAAAGCTTTAGCAGAGCAGGCACAAAGGCAAAAAGAAGAAATGCACGAATTCAAAAAAGACATCAAGGAAGATATTGATGAGGTTAAAAATGATGTGAAAGAGCTCAAAGAAAAGCCCGCAAAAAGGTGGGATTTGATTGTAACCGCTATAATCACAGCTATTGTTTCCGGACTTATCGGCTTTGTTATATCACAATTTCTCAAATAAAAATAGTCAACTACCCCACCCTATAGAGGGTGGAGCTTGTAAAAGCTCAAGTTGA
>CAZIHC010000440.1:0-1523 GCA_964538605.1 uncultured Herbinix sp.
CTTGCAAAGCTTAGTCATCTTCTCAAGATAATAGTAGCTGTTTTCCCCAAATCTATAATCAGCCAGCACTCTGCCCTTAGGAATATAACCCACAGGCTTTACGTCTATTCTCATCAGGTATCCGTTATGAGAAACCTTTTTTTTACCGAATAGATATTTAAAATCTTCAGCCTTAAGATCATTCCATCTGGAATGATATCTAAGCAAAGGAAAGATATAGCTAATAAAGTCTTCGCCCTCTGTCATAGAAGCTTTAATCGCCTTGATTTTTGAGCCGGATAATTTCATACCGTCCAAAGTCAGTCTGTTATAAGCTTCTTTTTGAGGTTCGTTGTATTTCATGGCGAGGACATTGTAGACAACCACTTTTGGTTTTTCATATCTTAAGGTTTCCTCCAGCAAATAATAGGACTGCCAGATAAGCTGCTGCGCACTTCCTCTTATGTAGCTTGTTATTCCGTATTTTTCCCATAAGGTAACAGGGGAAATGTTGGAGAAAACCTCACAGTCCCCGATAAAAATTACGTCATGCTTTTTTTCTTCCTTATAATACTCTTCTATTAAATTTCCTTCAGGAATCTCAGTCATATATTTGGGCATAAATAACTCCTGAAGAAAAAATAATACTCCGACCAATATAACAAAAGAAAAAACATTTATCAGGATCTTTTTTGGCATCTTCTGATCCCGCCTTTCCGTAAAAGCACATCCGTTTATTAATATTATTTTCAGAACTGACTGTAAATAAACTGGCTGGAATCATATCCTATTCCATATGCTCCAAAAATCAGTATAGATATAATAAGGCCAAAATAAGACAAATACCTTACAATTAAAGGTTTTTTGGAAAGCTTTTCCCTAAATGATCCTGCTCTTGAAGCCAGGCTTACATAAAGTATCAGCAAAACTGCCAGAGTCAATATTATATAATCAGAAATACCAAGGCCCAGGGAAGCAAATTTTCCGTTAAACAGTTCATGCCAGTTCCATTTTGTAAATATGGTACCGTACATCCTGAATGTCGTAGGCACATTCCTGTAACAGTCCAAAGTCCTAAGAAAACTCATAAGCCAAAAAGTCCGTCCTACCTGGAACAGGCGATACCAGAAGGTCCCGCTTACATTAAATCGTTTATGAAATCTGTTGTATAGAGGAATACACTCCTGGGATATCAGAATAACCAGGGCATTTAAAAGTCCCCAGACTATAAAATTCCAGGCAGCCCCGTGCCAGATACCGGTTGTAAACCATACTACTATTGTAGAAATATATACCGGTATTCTTTTTCCTATGGAATCCCCAAAAGTAGCACTTCCACTTTCTGCATTAAAACTAAAACGTGATTTTTTTTTGCATTAGTAAGTATAAAAGAGTTATGGCTTCCCATTATGGTTATTTCGTCTATTGTTTTTATCTTGATTTAAACGTCATATTATATTGCTTTTTTTAAAATAAAAATTCCGCCTCACAAAGACGTAAATATGTCTTTGTGAGTACAGTGAAGCAAACTTAATAAATTAATT
>CAZIHC010000441.1:0-1507 GCA_964538605.1 uncultured Herbinix sp.
AAATATGGGGTTGTGAACTAACTGTTTCACAAACCCCAACATTTATTATAGAACCCATATTTATTTGAAAAGTATTTAACATTAATTAATCAGGTGGTAATATATGGCATATTAAATTAACTAACCTGACCAAGTGGCTTTAGTGCTTGAGAAATTATTATTGGGAAAGAGGATATATATGTCAACCAAGGAATTTTCACCTGAAAAACAGAATGAAATAGAAAACATATAAAAAAGCCAAGGCAAAATATTTTTAAAATGCCTTGGCTTTTTTTATAAAATAATTTTTATATTGTAATTAAGATATACTAGAACTTCTTGTAAAGTTCCTTCTTTGCACCGCAAACGGGACATTTATCCGGAGCTTCGTTATATACGGTATGGCCGCATACAGGGCAGATATAAACAGCCTCAATATCCAGGTCTTTTCCTTCACGGGCGCAGTCCTGGGCTTCTTTAAACATTTTTGCATGGATTTTCTCGGCTTCCAGGGCAAAACGGAAGGAGCGCATAGCGCCTTTTTCACCCTGGAACTCTGCTGCCTGCAGATAAACCGGATACATTTGCTCAACTTCATGAAGTTCGCCGTTAATTGCACCCTGAAGGTTTTCAACGGTATTATTATAACCAAATACTCCGCCTGCGGTTACGGTGTAATCGGTAGTAGGTCCGCTAATCTCCTTAAAATGATTTTCCGCATGAACTCTTTCGGCAAAGGAAATAGCTCTGAATAACTTGGCTATGTTGTTAAAACCTTCTTTTTCTGCCACGTCAGCCCAAGTTAAATACCTCATATGGGCAAGACTTTCTCCGCCGTATGCGGAATGTAAGAAATCATTTGTCATTGCATTTTTAACTGCCATTTATATATTCCTCCTTTAAATTATGTTATACAATTTATTAATAAATTATGGACAATGCTGGAATCACGTTTCTGGTCAACCAGGACTCTTTGCCTGCCAGGACCGTATGCTTAGAAGGGTAATCCGGTTTTTCTTCGCAGTATAATATACCGATTGGAATCCG
Source organism: uncultured Herbinix sp. (assembly GCA_964538605.1). GTDB lineage: Bacteria > Bacillota > Clostridia > Lachnospirales > Lachnospiraceae > Mobilitalea. The sequence goes on from CAZIHC010000441.1 coordinate 1,027, forward strand.
GCCGTCAAATTCCATAGCCCTGACCATGGCAGCAGCTTTATCCGTATAATCGTGACCTGTCTCCAGATAATATACCCTTTCTTTATAATAACTAAACGTATTAATTTTATTAAAACTTACACATGGCTGATGAATATCTACAAGGGCATATCCTTTATAGCTGATAGCTTCTTTCACCATTTCGGTAAGATGTTTTGCATCACAGCTGAATGACCTGGCAGCAAAATTTGTTCCCGCGGCAATCGCAACCAGGACGGGATTAAGCGGATAGTCGGTACATAAAATCTTTTACGTTAAGACAAAGTAATCGAATTTTATAAAAGATTTTTCCAATATGGAAACGGTGGTGTCAATTCCCTGTCCTGCAGCCCCGCCTATTAAGATATTGTACATTTATTACCTCATTATGTAATATTTGTATACAATAGTATATTACAAAACATATAAAATAACAATCGGTATAACATACGACTGCCCAAAA
>CAZIHC010000442.1:0-1506 GCA_964538605.1 uncultured Herbinix sp.
AAAGAAGGAATGTATTGGTATGCAAAAATTGTGGCAAAAAAGATTAATTGCGGTGCTTTGCTTGCCGATGCCTGGCACCATCGTTCCGATGCCTTATCGTCTGTCGGCAGTTTATTAGGTATTATCGGGGCAAGATCAGGTTTGTTTTTTATGGATCCTTTAGCCGGTGTCGTTATATGCGTTTTAATAATTATATCCTCAGTTTCAATTTTTCTTGATTCTATAGGTAAAATGACCGATAAATCCTGTGATAATAAAATTATAGAAGAGATGGTAAACACCATATTACAGCAGGAGGGAGTTATCGGTGTTGATAAAATAAGTACCAGACTTTTCGGCAATAAGATATATGTTGATGTAGAGATTCGGGCTGACGGGAATGAAAGCCTTGCGACAACTCATGAGATTGCCCATAAAGTCCATGACATAATTGAAGCGAAATTTGAAAACGTAAAGCATTGTATGGTTCATGTAAATCCTGACTAAATAAGTATCGTAAAAAAGATTAATCAGACCGGGGATTTACCGACAATCCTGCAATAATCCAAACTGGAGACGCAGAATTGCCGGTTTTTATTGATAAAATGATTTAGTCATTTATTTAAGCATGGTTTGTTCCTGCGACATTTATGTCATATTATAAACACATATGGGGAAATTTGTCATATTATAATACTAGAATATAGTAAAGGAGGGTAGGTTATGTGCATTAAGAGGTATTCTTGCAGCGGGATTGTAAAAAATTACAAAGGGAATACCTATGCGGATATATGCCCAAAAGGCAAACTAAAAAACAGCTTCGTGACATTTCCTAATATATTCAGATCACTTACGGTAGAAAAACCGAAATGCTACAGCATAGGTAATGTAGACTATCTGACAACCGGCGGTACTGGGCTGCTAAGTTGTCACGGTAAAGAAATCGAAGGAGTATATACGCTTATTTTGGCTGATTCCGGCTCTCAAACCGACAGGTTTGTATTTGAGTTCTTAGCGACACTTCCTTCGGGAGGTTCTGTGGCTGTTTTTGTGTCATTTGCGGCAAATGTAATGATATGCAAATGCAAACGCTGCAAAAAGATGAAAAATCAAGCCGATATGGCCGATAAAGATAAGAAGACACCTATTGATTTGTCTTACTTTGGCAACTACGCCAGAAAGGTGGTTTTCCATCCTAACGGAAGAGTAGACGAAGAAGACTTAATAGCATGTTCATATTACAAATAGTACATTAAATAAAAAAGAGGCTGTTTCATAATATTAAGGTAACGTTTGGTGTGCCTGTAATATTGTGAAACGGTCTCTTAAGTTAATATATGATTTTACGTATAATTTTTTGGGGAAATTGTACTTTATTTATATAAGATCATAAAATTGCTTATTGGTACTAACTGATTTTATTTAAATATTATTATTTACTATGCTTGAAATTATCAAACCGTATCTATATAAGGTAGTATAAAATATTTTGTGTAAACCCGGTTCTCTAGTTAATACTAGAAAAGG